>JAPLIX010000303.1:2774-3485 GCA_026388865.1 Pseudomonadota bacterium
CAAGTTTTTGCTCTGCTGCAAAAACTTTTCCTCGCGTTGTGAAAGCCGGGGAAAGCGCCGCTTGCGAAGGTGCGCACGTATGCGGTCGCCCTTCTGGGAGAGGGGCAGCTTATCCTCCGCGATGATTTTTTGAATCTCGCGCTCCTGCAGTATGGTCCTGCACCCGGTTTCCTCCCGCAGGGCGATATCCATACAATACGAGACTATTTCCTCCTGTTTGCTGGCGCTGCAATGTATCTGCGAAAAAAGTTTGAACAAAGCCTTCCGGTCGTCTTCTTCGAGGTGAGCAAGCTTTACAGCCGCGGCTTCGCAAAGCCTGCCCTGCGCCACGGCATCCTGCATCGCCGGCTCAAGGCGGGCAACGCTGAGCAGCTGGGCAAAGGCTCTTTCAGTCGGCGGCAGTCCCATGAGGGGAAGGTACTCCCTGATAACCGTGTCCTCAGCATCATAGGCAAGCAGCTTAAGCGCTGCCCGGGCCTGCTCTACGGGGTCAAGCACCCGGTGTGAGAGGTTGTCATACAGGCTGAGAAGAAACAGTTCTTTTTCATCACTGCCCGGATCAATAATGTGCGCGGTGATCTCCTTCCAGCCGGCCGTGATGCACGCACGAATTCGTCTCAAGCCGCATACGATCTGATAATACTGGGTATGTTTATTATAATAAAGATAGGGAGGGTATAACAAGCCAACCCGTTCTATAGAATTCTGCAG
>JAPLIX010000597.1:0-1832 GCA_026388865.1 Pseudomonadota bacterium
AGATGAAGCAGGTGTGTCGAGTATGCTTGAGACTTAACACAAAGGGCATCCATCGCACGATGGATGCCCCAGTTTGATGAGTGTATTCTGAACCGCCGTATACCGAACGGTACGTACGGTGGTGTGAGAGGACGGTAGGTGAACTAATCACCTGCCTCCTACTCGATCATCTCTATCTAACCGCAGTCCTCAGTGCACCGAACCTGCCAGATTTTTTACCTGTTCATAGGTATAGGTGGTATTGGCAAGACCTCCCGGACGGTGGCAGGACAGGCAGACAAAATCAAGCGTCAGCCCTTTAGCTTTGCCGTTGCCGTCAACAGCTACCGCTGTGCCGTCAGCAGTAAACATATCAGCAGGGCTCGCTGCATCCGCATTGATGGTAAACAGATGGGAGCGCACATCGCCTAAGTGGAGCTCAATATTGTTCGGATCCAAATAGCTTATACTTGCTCCCGACATGACAGCATACGGCATGTGGCAGTCCGTACACTTGAGAAATCCCATGCCGAGGCCTATGGTCTTGTCCGGGTGACAGGCAGTACACTCCTTGACTATGCCGGCGCCCGGCGCGCTCGGGTCATAATGCGCTGAAGCATGCGCATCGTGGCAGGCATCGCAGGTGAGAAAACTTTTAGCGCTCGCCTTCAGTTCTTCAGCCTGCTGCTGGTTCAGGATGAGGCCGCCTTCGGCTTCAAGCACCGAAGCATTGCCGCGGATATGACAGAGGCCGCAGGCCTGCTTAGGATCATTCGGCGGCTTTACCCCAATAGGATTGTTAAAGTGCTGCTCGCCGGGGCCGTGACAGGCCTCGCACCCTACCCCGTCTTCATTCCAGGTTCCCTTGATACCCGCGAGGCTGTTCTGATTGCCCTGCGCTGTATAGCCGGTAGTATGGCAGGAGCCGCAGTCAAACATTTTTGGCGCTGTCTGAGTTGTTTTGTAGGGGACGAATTGACCACGGGTGCCGATAAAACTGTCCGGCAGATTATACTGGCTGTCAATTTTATTATTGCCATTGGTGATGAGATAACCGCTGGCGTTTAAAAAGTTTGCCTTCCATCCGTAGCCGCCCGTCACATAAAGGATATCCGGCCACTGTAGGCCTGCCGGCGGCTGGGGAACCCCGGGAGTAAATTGCGGGTACGCCGGCGCAGCAGCGTTTACCTTATTCAGCGCGAAATGATGGCCGGAAGCAGAATAGGCATCCACTATGTCTTTATTCCTGCCCGAGTGACAGGCAATGCAGATCTTAGAGCCGATATAGCCGTTCTTGGCAGGCACGCTGCCATGCACGTACGGCGCCAGCCCCTTCACCTGTTCGAACCCGTAGACGGTAGCGGCATACCCGCCCTGCCGGTGACAGGACAGGCACATAAAATTAAGGGTGAGGCCCTTTACCTTGCCGTCGCTGCCTACTGCGATTGACGCGCCGTCAGGGCTGAACATTTCCATATGTGGGAACGCATGTCACCCAGTTTCAAAGCAAGTCCGCTCGGGTCTTTGAACTGTATGCTCGCGCCGGATTTAACCGCAAAGGGCATGTGACAGTCAGTGCATTTTAGGAAGCTCATTCCCAGACCCACGGTTTTATCCTTGTGGCAGTTGGTGCAGGCCTGAACTATGGATGTTCCCGGCGCGCTCTGGTCATAGTGCGCTGACGCGTGGGGATTGTGGCAGGAAACGCACTTGAAAAAAGATTTTATACCGGCCTGCAGCTCATCAGACTGCTGCTGGTCAAGGACAAGCCCGTCAGACGTTTCAACCACCGCTTTATTATCGCGGGTATGACAGTCAGCACAGGCCTGTGCTGGATCATTGGGCGGTTTTAC
>JAPLIX010000597.1:1844-2683 GCA_026388865.1 Pseudomonadota bacterium
ATTTGAGATATGATTGCTGCCGGGCCCGTGACATGCTTCGCAGCCGACTCCCGGCTCCTGCCATGTCCCGACGATCCCCGGTTTACCTCCCTGGCTTCCTGCAGCGGAATAGCCGGTGGTGTGACAGGCGCCGCAGGTAAATGGCTTGGCTGCGGACTGGATTACCTCGTAGGGAACAAACTGCCCCGGCAGGTTTAAAAACGCATCCGGCAGGTTGTACTGTGAGTCAACACCATTGACGCCGTTCGTTAGAATGTACCCGTCCTGATTTACAAATTGTGCTTCCCAGCCGTAACCGCCCGTCACATAGAGAATATCAGGCCAGGAAAACGTTGCCGGAGGCTGAGGAACGCCGGGGGCAAACCCGGGATATACCGGCGCAACGCCACTGATCGGATTCAGAGCGAAATGATGCCCTGAATTATTATACGCATCAACAATATCCTTGCTGAAACTGCCATGACAGGCTATGCACAGGGACGTCCCGACATATGAGGCCAGCGGAGGCGGCGGGTTCTCCGCTACGGTAAAGGTGGCGGAAGTTGTCCCGAAACCGCCCGGCAGGCTGAAATAGCGGACTGTTACGGTTGCCGTTCCCAGTGCCTGCGCAGGAATGACGCTGTCCCAGTAAATAGTATAATCGCCGCTGCCGGTCTTATATTGCCGCGGTAATTTTTCCTGAGGCGCGCCGGTAAACGAGACTGTGCCGCGCACCCGCAAAAAGGAGAACCCGCTGGCAGAGTATGACACCGTATAGCGGATGGTATCGCCGGGGCTGAAAGACGTTTTGGGGATGCCGGACAAATCAGTGGCAGTCACCCCTTTAACGGTAAGAGCGT
>JAPLIX010000121.1:0-1439 GCA_026388865.1 Pseudomonadota bacterium
CGCCCGGATCAACGATTTTGCCGTCTGTAAGGTCGTCATCGCCCTGCCCATTGTCAACAAAATGAAGCGTGACAACATTGCTGCCGTCTATATCCGCTCCGGTATTGTCACCCATATTGTTCAGGAATTCGTACCATTGCGGGGATGCGTTCTCACTATGTTTCCAGTACGTCGTAGGCGCAGCACCAGCCGGAAGAAAGAGTTTAACCTCGACGGGGACGCCAGGAAGTACTCCGGTTATGTTAAATGCAAACAAGCCATAAGGAAATACAGCTTCAGCAGGGGCGCCTGATGGTACAGGGATGGCATGGACATTCACCAGAGCGGTTCCTGCCGGAGATGCAATCGTCACATAGCCGGTCCCATCATACGTGTGAAGCGAAGCAACGTTGCCCTGCTCAATATCCGGTGTATCATCGTCATTGCCACTATAAGTTGGATCGGTTCCACTCGGGCCTTGCTCCTCTGCGTCCGGTACTCCGTCAACGTCACCATCAGGCAGGCTGCGCACCGCCCGTACATATCTAAAGGCTGTTTTAGTTTCCGTTTCCGCGTTGCCGAAGAGGAAGTCGGTGTGCCATGCATTGTTTGAATTGCTGGCGCGGTCAGTAGATGACCAGTAGAGAATCGCCCACGTGTCCGGTAAGATTGGGAAGAAGGTTGTATTGATGGCCGGGTTATACCTGCCATAGTCAACTATCGATTGCAGCTCTTTTACGGTAGGCAGCCGCCAGTCAGTATGGCCGGCAAGAGTAAGGCTTTCGCAATAGGCATCTGCTTCCTCCCGGGTTCCAGTTGTTCCATCCTGCTGCCACATGAGGCCTGAACCCGTGTCTGTTACCGTGCCATCTCGATTGTCAATAAAGTTATTGGATGATTGCCCCCCGCGCACCGCCCGCACATAGAAGGCGTTTACCTTATCGGTGGGGGACACAACTCCCTCGTAAAAATCTACTACCCAGGCAAATCCGGTATTGGCTGCAAGAACGGTAGACGACCAGTAGATATTCAGCGTGTCCGGAAATAAGGTTGTATTGATGGCCGGGTTATACCTGCCATAGTCTGCCAGCGACTGCAGCTCTTTTATCGTAGGCAGCCGCCAGTCAGTATAGCCGGCAAGAGAAAGACTATCACAATAAAATTGAGCCTGCTCCCATGTATATAGCCCGGGGACAGTTACCTGCTGCCACATGAGACCAGTGCTGGGATCAGTAACGGTCCCAGTTGCTTCAGTATGTATGGTCAACATACTTACAGGTATTAACGGATCCAGAATTGACCCGTGTTCGGGGTAAGATTTACAAGCCCAAGTAAAGATGGGTAAAGTGCTGGGTATTGTACTGACCCGCAATTGCGTATCCCCGGTGGCCATTGATTGAAATCTCACCTTCCCAATGATAACGTCTGCGTCTCCATCAGGTGATACACCTGCAAGGTTA
>JAPLIX010000121.1:1476-4270 GCA_026388865.1 Pseudomonadota bacterium
CCTCCCTGAAACACATTACATGGAACATTACGCAGCCAGACATCAACAGAAAACTCATTTCCCCGGGTAACGGTAAACTCCGTATCAAAGGTCTTTGCACCCCCAGGACCTCCTCCATTGCCGGTCTCAAGCAAATCCACGGCATAATGCGGAGATGGACATTCGCCTGCTTGCTGAGGACACGGGTCGCAGACATCTCCTATGCGGTCACCATCCATATCCGCCTGATCATGGTTGGCCACATTCGGACAATTATCGATGCAATCCGGCACACCGTCACCATCACTGTCAGTGTCCGCCACTCCGCAGCCGCAGATGCCGGGCGCTGTCTTTAACGGATCATTGGGACAGCCGTCTGTGTTGTTTGAACTATACCCTGCAGGAACTGCAGCACCGCCACAGATAATTACGGCCGCGCCTGCGCCATACCCGTCACCGTCAATGTCTGCATACACTGACCAGTTTTTGAACTTTGCTGGATCATCCGGCGCACAGTCACTGTCATTGACAACGCCATCTCCATCCCGGTCATTGTCGCATAGGTCATAAATTCCATCTCCGTCAGAATCCTTTATGCATGGATTATTACAAGTTTTAAATTGACTGGAAGAGAGGCATGTCAAACATTGAGTCGAATCGTATTCTGGAGAAGATAAAACACAATATCTCTCACACATACTCATACAATTCCCAGAGCAAAGCATGTACGCGCCACAAGGCTGAGAATAACAAGTTGCAGGCAGTGTTGAGAAACCTGCAACAATTACAATACATAAATATTTTCTTGTTAATTTTAACCATACGCATAAGATCAATATTCATGCTTTTCATTGGCTGCCCTCCTCTTTTTCTTATTTTGATAAACAAAAAGCCCCCATGAGCACACAATGCTCCTGGAGGCTTTTTTCAGTTTTCCTAAAACTTTTCCGTAATTAAAATTTCCAGTCATGAATCAACTCTTTGCGTTTATTCATGAAATGGGATATTATTTAATTTATTTCAATATTATAATTAAGCAATAGCAGCATTCTATTTGTTTTTATTCTATTTGTCAAACATTTAATTTACCAAGAGCCCTGTTTGACAAAATATACTACGTGTGATACACGTCTAAGAAAACCGCTAAAAAATAAGGAGCGTGCAATGTTAGCAATAAAAGGTATTTATGATGGTAAAAAAATTGTTCCACTTGAAAAATTTACTCTCCGCAAACAATATAAGGTTGTTATAACTTTTGTTGAAGAACTCGATGACGAAGAAGCCCTCCGTAATTTTTTTGCCCAGACAGATGCCTTCTCATTCTGGCATGACCAGAAAGAAGATATCTATCAGGACTACCTTGTCAAAGGACACAAAAAGCAATGAAAAGCCGGCGATATTATCCTCCTGCCATTTCCTTTTGCTGAACTTACCAGCATCAAAGTTCGTCCTGCCGTAGTTATAGGAATAACAGCAGACAAATATAAGGATTTAATCGTATCTGCTATCAGTTCAATAGTTCCTGAACATCTCAACAAAAATGAAATTCTGATAGCACCTGGTTCAAAAAATGGATTACGGGTGAAATCGGTCATTAAAGTTGATAGAATTGTAACAGTCAAAAGAGATTCCATTATAGCAACACTAGGCAAACTTTCTCCAGGCCAGCTAACAATTTTTAAGCAAAAGTTTAAAAACATTATTGTTTAAAAGTCCTCTCTTTATCTCTTTACCTCAGTACTCGGCACTTTTCTCAGTACTCAGCCCTTAGCATTAAATATTCTGATCTTAAACCACTGCATTTTACATTTACATGAGTTCCTGAGTTCCAGATAATCATGACTGGAGGATTTCATTTTTTAAAAAAGCCCGCAGCATCTTCAGTCATTTTTTTCAAAGACGGCAGATGGGTATAAAGCTGGTGCCCTGATTCGTAATGCTCAAGCACTATATTATGCCGCAGGCCCGGCTCAAGGCCGAGATGGTTAATGGTATATTCTGTCGCATAATAAGGTGTTGCCAGATCATAATAGCCGCAGGCAATAAAAACTTTTAAATGCCTGTTCCTGCTCATTGCTTCCCGAAGTGTTTCTGATACGTTTACATACCCTTGAGCTGCAGAGCCCCAGTTCCACTCCCTGTTCACCTTCAGGTTTAAGACCTCATAGAAGAGATCAGTCTCATACTTCAATTCCTTCCTCACGTAGTCATTCATTGCAGCGGCATAGGGACCCGTGGTCAAAAACAGCGCGGGATCAAACTCGGCGCACTCACCGGTTGCGTCTGAATCAATCCCCTTGACCCTGGCGTCAAGAATACCCGTGGTGCGATGCTCGCCGCGCAGCAGCTCTTTAGCAAACCTGAGCGGGCTGATGCGCATATTTGATAACTTAATGTATTTACTGGCGAGTCCGGTATAACAAGCTAATTTAGCATATATTTTATCTTGCTCCTGTTTAGATAGTTCAGAACCTTTCTCAAGCGCCGGCGAATACTCATCCTGTGCCCATGATTCCGCTTCCTTGAGACTTTTTTGAAGACTCTCCTGCAAATCAGGCGACAGCTTTTTGTGATACCAGGCTGCGGCAGTGTAGGACGGCAGATAGAGAACAGCGGGGAGATCATTACCCTGGTTGTAGCGAAAGGTCTGGAAGTTGAGCGCCGGTGAAATGAGCACAAGGCCGCTCACGTTCATATTGACGGTATTTTGCAGATACCCTGAAAGTGCTGCCGCCCTGGTCGCGCCGTAGCTCTCTCCTGCAATAAATTTCGGCGACAGCCAGCGCCCCTGCCGGGTTATATACAAACGGATAAA
>JAPLIX010000289.1 GCA_026388865.1 Pseudomonadota bacterium
AATAGCAACCTTTTTTAATTCCGCATTCAGCAATCTGCATTCTGCATTTATTCTTTGCCCCTTGACCCCTTGTATTAAACCAGCGGCTCCATGGTGAGGGCCGGGTGTCCTTTCTCCTTCAGGAAGGAAAGGATTGCTTCCTGGGTAATGCCCACGGTTTCGTCAGCGATCTTGTCCGCCATATTCTCAATGCCCAGGAGTTTACCCTGCTCATTGAGCTTGTCCCGCAGATCTTCCTTGAGCTGTTTGGGCATCCAGACCAGGCGCTTGATGCCGCCCTCAGCGCGAATGAATTTCTTGGAGCCGATAAAGTGCTTGCTGTGTCCCACAAAGCCGGGGGTAACCGCACCACCGCCCACAGCGCCGGCAAGGGTCGTAAACTTCATGCCGCAGGGAGTTTCGCCCCGGTAGTCCCGGTCCACGGTCATGACGCCGTTACATTTATCAAGCACGGCAGCAATGCACTCAAAGCAGCCGCATGAGGTCATGGGGTTGGTGAGAATGCTGTAGGCGCTCACCACCTCCACTGCTGGTTGGGGCCGGTGGGGTTGATCTCAAAGGCAGCCTTGCAGTCAAGCCAGTTGTAGGCGCCGCACAGCCCGGTGCGCTCGGGCGTTACCACGCACACGTGCGACGGGGCAAAGGACTGGCACAGGGTGCAGGAATAGAAGGTGTTCTCGCTCTCGTCGGCAAGGCCGGCGATCCGCTCATCGCGCTGCTTAAAGGTGCCGCGGGCTTCTTTCAGCACTTCCGTGACCTTTTCCTGCTCGGTGTATATGGTCACCTGCACCTTGTCTAAAATCTTGCCGAAGTCCTTATGGTACATGGCATGCAGGATGGTTCCGATGTGCTTCAGCGAGAAGCCCTTTTCCACAGCCTGCTTTGCTATCCGCACCCAGGCGATATCGCGCTGCCCGATGTGCATGAGCCCCTGGGCGTAGTTGACCAGGTGGTGTATCTGCCGCTCCAGGATGGGGAGAAAATCTTCCTGCATCTGGCGGCCGGCAACGCCGACATAAATTGCCAGGGGTAGCTTCGAGCCGGCCGGAACATCGGTAATGTCCGGGCCGACGATTTCAATCTTGCCGTCCTCCACCTCATCCATGCGCTTCAGCGTTGAAAATTCAACCATCTGGGTCCTGCCGCCGCCGCACTCAAGGCAGATATCATCACCGCGCACCCGCTCTCCTTCAAAGGCCGGCCCGTAGGAAAGCGGGATCGGGACCTCGGTCACGGTGACTTTCAGGCCGCGCACCTCGATGGCCTTGGCAACCATCTGGTCATGGGGGATATTTGACACCACGTGCTCATAGGTGCAGATGCCGGTGGGAAGCACTTCGGGAATGGGCGTGTCGGCAATGACCGGGAACCCGTAATTGATGGCACCCGCTGCATTGGCATACCACTCATCAGAAACAAACCCGAGCGCCAGCACAAAGGCAAAGATGCGGTCCTTATTGTAAATGAGGTTTTTCCTGAAATCTCCCGGCGCGACGCCGCCGAAGGCCATGGCCGCGCGTGACGCAAAGCCCAGGGCAAATACGCAGGCTGACACGTCAGGGCCGAAGGATACCAGGCGCGTGTTCCAGCCGATCTGGACATCAGCCTCCACCAGCTGCCGGGAAAATCTCACCCCGTTGTTCTCCGCGCCCATAAAGACGTATAAATTTTTCAGCTGCAGCTCATGGGCAATTTTAGCCGCGGTCTCTTTATCGGGGGCCGCGCCGACCACCGCGGCAAACCCGGGGGCGGTGCCGTCCACAAACTCAACGCCGCGCTCATTGGCCGCGCCCAGCCAGATGTTTTCATCGGTCACTTCTTCACCCCGCAGATAAAAATCAGGCTGCTCGAGGTAGCGGATCGCTTCCTCGATTTCCTCATAAAAAAGCGTGGCCATGCCGGCATCAAGTGCCGGAGCAAGATAGGGCAGATGCGTTTTTTCATGCACCGGGGGAGGAAGAAGCCGGCGCGCCCTTTGAAACACCAGCTGGCAGTCTCCCAGATTCTTTACCGGGATGCCGAGCATGGCGTAAATTATCGGCAGGTAATACGCGGTATCGGGGAATCCGATCTCCTTTTCAGGCCCGTACTTCTGCAAGATCTCTGCATACTTTTTTTCCACGCGCGCTGCTATCTTGTGTGCTCCTCGAATAGCTGCAGATGCTATGATCTTTGACACTGTTGGTACCTCCTGTCTGCTATTAGCACTGAGTGCTGAGTAACGAGTAGTCAGTTTTGCTGTTCAGCATTCGTTACGGTGTTTACACTGCGTCCAGTTCCCGGCGCATTTCCATATCAAAGAGCACCCGCTCCCGGGCCTTGTCAATGCCGAGGGCTTTTCGCTTCTTGTCAATGTGCGCGATCATCATCCTGGCCATTTCCAGGGGGTCCTTGGCAAACCCCCACATGCCGCCCCACTTCTCTTCCAGTTCCTGGAACAGGTAGTCAGTGACCACTTTGCTGCCGGTGGTCGGGAAGGTGACACCGAATATGGTGTAGACGCCGGAGGCGACAAAGTAGTGGCCGATGGCGATGGCTTTTTCACTCATCCACTCGGGAGCGCATCCTGCGGCCGGCAGGTCGGAGATGTCGTCGCCGAGCCCGCCTTCCTTCACCACCGCGGTTGCCGCGGCGAGGATGCGGCTGTTGTCAACGCCTGCGCCGCAGTACTTGGCTGCTTCCGGCACTAAAAGGCCCGCTTTGCCGCAGGCCATGGCGCTGCAGCCGGTGGTGAGCACGATGACATCATTTTTAATGAGCTCTTTTATCAGCACCAGATGCGCCTGGTCATGCACGGTGCGCGCGTTATTGCAGCCTACCACACCGGCGATGCCGCGGATGCGGCCGTTGATAATATTATCATTTAACGGCCGGTAGGATGCGCGGAATGAGCCGCCCAGAAGATAGTTTATGGTCTCATGGGAAAACCCCACCACCCTGGGGCTGGTTTCTTTGGGAATATCCGCCTTGCCCTTGCGGTGCGGGAAGCGCGCAATTGCCGCCGCAACAATTTTCTTTGCCGAATTGATGGCGTCGTGATTATCAAACTCAATATGCGTGGCGCCCTCAATCTTTGCCTTCGGCGAGGTGGTGATAATTTCGGTATGGAAGCACTCGGCAACCTGATGGATGGACTGCATCTCGCACTGCACATCAACCACCATGGCATCCACCACGCCGGTGATGATGGCAAGCTCCTGCTGCAGGAAGTTCCCTGCAATGGGGATGCCGT
>JAPLIX010000312.1 GCA_026388865.1 Pseudomonadota bacterium
AGAAATATCCCGCAGTATATGAAATTGACTTAAACCGCTGCATCTTCTGCGGCTTTTGTGTGGAGGCCTGCCCGGTGTCCGCGATTATTATGACTGGTGCCTATGAGCTCGCCGAGTACACGCGGGACGGCAGCATCTATGGCAAGGAGGCGCTCTTGCAGGAGCCGCAGCTCCCGAAAGGTGCCGAGCGGTCGACAACGTTCAGCCTGGAGAGCCGGCTCTCCGGTAAATAGGCAACAGGAGAAACCTATGGAGCAGCAGCTGTTTTGGTTGTGGGGAGGCATTGCCGTCATCTCTGCGGTCATGATGATACTCAAACGCAATCCGGTGCACAGCGCTCTCTGCCTGGTGGTGGTGTTTGTGAGTCTGGCCCTGCTCTATGTGCTGCTCGGAGCTGAGTTTTTGGCAGCAGTCCAGGTGATTGTGTACGCCGGTGCCATCATGGTACTGTTTTTATTTGTCATCATGCTGTTAAACCTGGAGACGGAAGTGCGCAGCCAGGGCTTGTCCCGGGTGGCATTCAAAGCCTGCAGCCTGGCCGGCACCGGGCTGCTGCTGCTTCTTCTTCTGGGCGGCGGGGCCGTGAAGGCGCTGCGCGCAATGGCGCCGGAGCAGGTATCCGGCGTGCCGGGCAATACCCAGGCAGTAGCGGAACTACTGTTCACCAAATACCTGCTGCCCTTTGAAGTGACATCAATACTGCTGCTCGCGGCTATTGTGGGCGCACTGGTGCTTGCCGGAAAGCGGGACTAACAAGGAGTCGTTATGGTTGGGACAACCCAGTATTTAGTACTCGGAGCAGTGCTGTTCTGCATTGGCGTGGCGGGAGTATTTATCCGGCGCAATGCCATCGTCGTATTTATGTGCATCGAGCTCATGCTCAGCGCCGTTAGCCTGACCTTCATCGCTTTAAGCCGCAGCCAGGGCAGCATTGACGGCCAGATATTTGTGTTTTTTATCATGACCGTGGCCGCGGCTGAAGCAGCGGTGGGCCTGGCAATTATCTTGAGCCTGTACCGGCGGCGGCAGACGATTAATGTGGATGAATTTGATTTATTAAAATGGTAAACGCGGGCAAAACCATACAGGGTCGGGAGACACCATGATAGATAAAATTTGGCTGGTGGTACTGTTTCCCCTGCTGGGGGTTGTGATAAACGGCCTGGCAGGAATCAAGCTTCCGCGAAAAGTGATCGGCGCCATCGGCAGCCTGGCAATTTTGGGATCATTTATAACCGCCTGCCTGATATTTGTGGAAGTGGCCGGCCATGGCAGCGCGGAGCGGGTTTCCGAGGTGGTGCTGTTTACCTGGATAGGGTGCGGCAGTCTGCAGGTGAATGCGGGCTTTCTGGTCGATCCCCTGTCCCTGGTGATGATGCTCACGGTATCAGGGGTGTCCTTTATCATTCATGTCTATTCCACCGGCTATATGGCGGAAGATGAGGGTTTCAGGCGCTACTTTACCTATCTCAACCTGTTTGTCTTCTTCATGCTGATTCTGGTTTCTGCCAACAGTTTCCTGCTCATGTTTGTAGGCTGGGAAGGCGTGGGACTGTGCTCCTATCTGCTGATCGGGTTCTGGTATCAGCGCCAGGCACCGGCTGATGCCGGTAAAAAGGCTTTTGTGGTGAACCGGGTGGGAGACTATGGGTTTCTGCTGGCCATGCTGCTCATCTTTGTCACCTTTAACACCCTTGATTTCAACAAAGTGTTTGCCGCCGCGCCCCAGGTGCTGGAAAAAGGGGGGCTGGCGGTGACCCTCATGACGCTGCTGCTCTTTGTGGGGGCGTGCGGCAAGTCAGCTCAGATTCCCCTGTATGTGTGGCTGCCTGATGCCATGGAAGGCCCGACACCGGTCTCGGCCCTCATCCACGCGGCAACCATGGTCACCGCCGGCGTGTATATGGTCGCGCGCTGCGCAACGCTCTATAGCATGGCGCCCATCAGCATGGAGGTCGTGGCTATTATCGGCTGCCTGACCGCCCTCTTTGCCGCCAGCATCGGGCTGTTGCAGAACGACATCAAGCGGGTGCTGGCCTATTCCACCATCAGCCAGCTCGGGTACATGTTTCTGGCCTGCGGGGTGGGCGTGTTCACGGCCGGAATTTTTCATCTCGTCACCCATGCGTTTTTTAAGGCCCTGCTCTTTCTGGGAGCCGGAAGCGTGATGCACGGCATGTCCGGCGAGCTTGACATGCGCAAGATGGGGGGCCTGAAGACTAAGATGCCCTGGACCTACGGAACGTTTCTTATCGGCACCCTGGCCCTGGCAGGCATTTTCCCCTTTGCCGGGTTCTTCAGTAAAGACGAAATTCTCTGGGCAGCGCTGCAAAAAAGCCCGGCGCTGTGGCTGGGCGGAGCGGTCGGTGCCTTCATGACCGCATTTTATATGTTCCGGGCCGTGTTCATGACCTTTCACGGCGAGAGCCGCATCGAAAGCCATGTGCATGTTCATGAAAGCCCAGGCAGCATGATCCTGCCGCTGTGCGTTTTGGCCGTCTTGTCCGTTGCGGGCGGCTGGATCGGGCTCCCGCTTATAGCGGGGGGAAACCAGCTGAAAGAATTTCTCCAGCCGCTGTTCAGCGTTGCCGGACATGCTGCTCCGGCAGAGCAAGCTGCGCATGAGGTCGGACTTGAAATCACCATGATGCTAGTGTCCCTGGGAATAGCGCTCTCCGTCATCGGGCTTGCGTGGTTCATGTATATAAAGAAGCCTCTTTTACTGGAAAAGCTATCAGCGCGCTTCAGCTCGCTCTACCGGCTGGTATACAACAAGTACTTTGTGGATGAAGCATACGATGCCCTGATTATTCAGCCGATCAAAAACAGCTCACTATGGCTCTGGCGGCTCTTTGATGAAAAGGTAATAGATGGCGCGGTGCATGGAACAGCAGCGCTGGTGTTGGGGGCCAGCGGGGCGCTGCGCTAACCTAAGGATATCCTTTCAGCGTCAGGTATGAGAGGCAGGAACACATGGGGTTAATCAGCTTACTTATCTTTTTACCGCTTGCGGGCGCGGTCCTGATTGCGCTGGGGCCGCGGGAAAAACCAGGGCTCTTGAGGGGCATCGCTCTCACCACCAGCGTGGCAACATTTCTTTTATCCCTAGGGCTGTTTACCCGGTTTGTGGCAGGAGAAGGCGGCTTTCAGTTGGTGGAGATGCGTCCCTGGGTGCCGGGGCTGGGGATAACCTACCGGGTCGGCATAGACGGGATCAGCCTGTTTCTGGTGCTGCTGAGCACGCTGCTGTCAGTGGTGGCAATGGCGGCGAGCTGGAGCGACATAAAGGTGCGGGTCAAGGAATTCATGATCTGCCTGCTCTTTCTTGAAACCGGCATGATCGGCGTATTTGTTGCCCTGGATCTGTTTCTATTTTATGTTTTCTGGGAAGTAATGCTTATCCCCATGTATCTGCTCATCGGCATCTGGGGAAATCCCGGCCGCCGCATCTATGCTGCAGTCAAGTTCTTTCTTTTCACCATGTTTGGCAGCCTGCTGATGCTGGTTGCGATTCTGGTGATGTATTTCTATCACGGTAAAACCACCGGCATTTACACCTTTGATCTCATGTCCTGGTATAACCTGAAGCTGCCGCTCTCGATGCAGGTCTGGCTGTTCCTGGCCTTTGGCCTGGCCTTTGCGATTAAAGTGCCCATGTTTCCCTTCCACACCTGGCTGCCGGATGCCCATACCGAGGCGCCGACCGTGGGCAGCGTACTGCTGGCAGCGGTGCTGCTTAAAATGGGGACCTACGGGTTTTTGCGCTTTAACCTGCCCCTGTTTCCAGAGGCCACCGTCATGTTTGTGCCGCTTCTGGCAGGGCTTTCTCTGGTGGGCATTATTTACGGCGCCCTGGTTGCCATGGTGCAGGTTGATGTCAAGCGGCTGGTGGCTTTCAGCTCGGTGAGCCACATGGGGTTTGTGGTGCTCGGGATCTTTGCTCTGAATGTCGAAGGCATGACCGGCGCGATGCTGCAGATGCTCAACCACGGATTCTCAACCGGAGCGCTCTTTTTAATCGTCGGCATGATTTATGAGCGCCGCCACACGCGCATGATTGCAGATTTCGGCGGCCTGAGCACGGTGATGCCGGTATTTGCTACCTTCTTCCTGATAGTTGCCTTAAGCTCCATAGGACTGCCGGGACTGAACGGATTTGTCGGAGAATTTCTGGTGCTGCTGGGTGCATTCCAGGCGGAACCGCTGTGGGCAGTGGTGGCCGGACTGGGTCTGATACTGGCGGCAGTGTACATGCTGTGGATGTTTCAGCGGGTCATGTTTGGTGAAGTTGACAAGGAAGAAAACCGGGGGCTCAAAGATCTGAACCTCCGGGAGGCAGCGCTGCTGCTG
The DNA here is from genome assembly GCA_026388865.1 of Pseudomonadota bacterium. Classification (GTDB taxonomy): domain Bacteria; phylum Desulfobacterota; class WTBG01; order CAIYCZ01; family CAIYCZ01; genus JAPLIX01. Next base: position 4,351 of record JAPLIX010000312.1, read on the forward strand.
GTAATGGTTTTCTTCATTATTCAGTTCGGGGTGTATCCGAAACCCTACATTGACCGGATCGAGCCGTCGCTGAAGCTGGTGCTCAAGCGGGTCGAAGAGCGCGGCGCCCCGCTGCGGCCGGCTGCCGCGACAGCCGCAGAGAAGCCCGCTGCGGCAACAGCGCCGCAGCATTTCACAACCCAGCACCATAACTAATGGGGGACTGTGCAGATGGGAATTGAAACTGGTACCGTCATGTTAAGCATTATCGGGCCTGAAGTGGTGCTGGTGTTAGCAGCACTGGGAATCATGATGACCGATTTGTTTGTTAAAAGTGATTCGGAACAGCCGTTTCTTATGTGGATAGGATTTGTCGGCATGCTCGGGGCGCTGGCGGTGAGCGCCTCTTTCTGGGGCAAGGAGGCTGCGTACGGTTTTTATGGCATGGTGGTGGCGGATAACTTTTCCGCGTTTTTTACCACCCTGTTTTTAATTGCCGGAGGACTGACGCTTCTTATGAGCAGCGGCTATGTGCGCGCTCAGGGGATCGCCGCCGGTGAATATTATACGCTGACGCTTTTTGCCACCACCGGGATGGTTCTTATGGCGCAGAGCACAGACCTGATCATGCTCTTTCTGGGACTTGAGGTGTTAAGCGTTTCCCTGTACGTACTGGCAGGCATGGCGCAGGACAGCACCCGGAGCGCGGAGAGTTCGCTGAAATATTTTATGCTGGGGGCTTTTTCAACAGGATTTCTGCTCTATGGCATAGCGCTGCTTTACGGCGCGTGCGGCAGCACCCGTCTTGCCGACATCGGCAGCGTGCTGGCCCAGAAGCAGATACTGCGGGAGCCGATGCTTTTGGCAGGAATGGGACTCCTGCTCACCGGTTTTGGCTTTAAAATCGCCATGGCGCCTTTTCACAGGTGGGCGCCGGACGTATATGAGGGAGCTCCCACACCCATTACCGGATTTATGTCCGTGGGCGTAAAAGCAGCTGCATTTGCAGCGCTGCTGCGGGTATTTGCGGGGAGTCTGGCAGCTCTTAGCCCACACTGGAAAGAGCTTTTATGGATTGGCAGCGTGCTGACCATGACCATCGGCAATGTGGCGGCGCTCCGGCAGACCAATATTAAGCGGATGCTCGCCTATTCTTCAATAGCCCATGCCGGCTATATCCTGATCGGCGTTGTGGCCGGGGGCTCGGCGGGCACCGGAGCGGTGCTCTACTATCTGCTGGTCTACACGCTCATGAACATCGGCGCATTTGCGGTGGTCATCACCATCGAGCAGAAAGGCGAAAAGAATCTTAATCTTAGTGCTTATGCGGGCATTGGTTCGAGGCATCTGGCGCTGGGTGCAGCCATGGCAGTATTCATGTTTTCTCTGGCGGGAATTCCGCCGTTCAGCGGGTTTATGGGAAAATTTTATATTTTCAGCGCCGCGGTCAAGGAGGGATACATCGGTTTAACCATAATCGCTGTCCTCAACAGCCTGGTGAGCGTCTATTATTATCTGCGCGTAACCGTGATGATGTTTATGCAGGAGCCTGAATCCGGGGCTGAAGAGGCAGCTGTTTTCTTTCACCCGGCACTCGCCGGCGTATTGCTTATCGCTATTTTTTTCACCGTGCAGATGGGCCTTTTCCCTTCATCCTACCTGCAGTTTGCGCAAGACTCCATTAAAATGTTTCTCTAACCGGCTGTTGAAAAACACCCATCTGTCCCGACCTGCGTCGGGATTGCGCTCATCCCCGATCTATCGGGATCATTACGACGTACGGTAAAGTACGCCTCATTCCTCACGATTTCGCGCGCCTTGCATCTGGATGTTTTTGACCAGCCTGGGAGAAAACTGCTTTTTCAACAACCCGCGAACAGACAGCGCAGCACCTGCCGCGTTTTGGCCATGAATGTTCCGAAAGAAAACGATTGTTTTTTTTCGGAACATTTGATATAGATGGTATTCGTATAAAAAACGACAGGGGCCATCCTGAGAGAAACCGACAGATTCTACCCGGCACGAGCTCAGGATACACCACCAGCAGCGCTGCCACCGCACTCAATATTCTGTATATATGTTTGATACTGCATGACTCCGCAGTATAGATTTGAGTCCTTATATGCAGAAAAGGGCGCGGTGTAATACAGTAAAAAAAGTTCCAGATCACGGAATGATTGCGGAACAAGGAAGGGGTCCCATGTTTAAAGTAGGAGATAGGGCCGTTTACCCGGCACACGGCGTTGGCGTCATTGATGCAATCGAGACGAAAACCTTTTCCGGTAAAGAGCAAGCGTTCTATATTCTGCGCCTGTTCAGCAACGGCATGACCATTCTGATTCCCACTGATAATGCCAACCAGGTAGGGCTACGCGGCATCGCTTCGGATAAAGAGGTGACCCGGGTTTATAAAATACTCAGGGAAAAGGCCCTGCCCTCTGACTCACAAACCTGGAATAGACGGTACCGGGAATATATGGAGAAAATAAGGACCGGCTCGGTATTTGAGGTAGCATCGGTGCTGCGGGATCTTTTATTGCTGCGGGTGGGCAAGGACCTCTCTTTTGGTGAGCGGCGCATGCTCGACATGGCCAAGGGGCTCCTGGTGAAAGAGCTGTCTGTGGCGCAGAAGAGCACGGAAGAACGCGTAGAAAAACATATTGAGGCGCTTTTTGAACAGAGGAGCTGCTGAGCCTGACCCATCCTTTTTCATATCATTCCCCCGAAAGCTTTTTTCCCGCGGATACCAGTAAACCTATTTTTAACCATACCCCGGCACACAATTCAGCAGAGAACTATCCTCCAACAGTACTGTTTTATATTGCACGGCAGCGCTGACAGTGCTCTATTGTTTATGGCCGGTAAGCAGATCGAAAGCCGACAGGGACACAAGAAGAGATGGAACCACAGAGTGCACAGTCTTCGACGTTGAGCCTTTCGGCCACGAGCTCCCTTCGGGTCTGAGCCCCAGGGTCGAAGACAAGGCCGAGGCGCTCAGACGAAACGAGGGATTCTCTGTGTTCCCGATGGCTATCGGGATGGTGGTTAAATTTTGACAATACGCGCAAGAAGGAAAGGAGGTGAACAGCCTATGAATACAGTTGTTGTACGCGTGCTGCTACTGCTGGTTTGCAGTTGCAGCGGGTGGTTTTTAGGCATAACCGTTTTCAGCACCATGACGGCTGCCGCCGCATGCGCTGCAGCAGGAGCGGTGTGCTCTATAGGGGCCATGGTGTGGGGACAGCTCCTGCGCAGGACGCCGGTGAAGATTATCATATCCGGTGCCCTCGGCACTATTATTGGACTTGTCATAGCTAATCTTTTTACGTATTCTTTGGTATCCTTTCGCGATGACCGCGGCCTTCAAACGCTTCTTTTGTGCCTGATTATAAATGCCGTGTGCGGCTATCTGGGGATGGCTGTCGGCGGCACCAAAGGAGAAGAGCTGGATGTATCCGGATGGCCGGTTCTAGGGCGCACGGAGGCCGGCGTGCAGAGCCTTAAGATCCTTGATACGAGTGTGATTATCGACGGCCGCATCGCCGATATCTGTGAAACCGGGCTTGTTGAAGGCACCCTTATCATTCCCCAGTTTATCCTGCGGGAGCTGACCAGTATCGCAGACTCAGCAGATTCGCTGAAGCGCAACCGCGGAAGGCGCGGCTTGGACGTTCTTAAAAAAATCCAGAAACAGACCAGCATCGAAGTCAGAATTGTTGACCAGGATTTCCCCAGGATCAGGGAAGTGGACGGCAAGCTGGTGGCGCTGGCAAAACAGATGAACGCCAAGGTTATGACCAATGACTTTAACCTGAACAAGGTTGCAGAGATTCAGGGCGTTGCCGTGCTGAACATCAATCAACTGGCCTCTTCGGTGAAGCCGCTGGTTTTGCCCGGTGAAATCATGAAGGTCTATATCCAGCGGGAAGGCAAGGAGCAGGGCCAAGGGGTGGCGTATCTTGATGACGGCACCATGGTTGTGGTTGAGAACGGGAAGCGCTATCAGGGCAGAGAGATTGATGTTTCGGTAACGAGCGTGCTCCAGACCACTGCCGGACGGATGATTTTTACCGCGGTAAAGGGTGAGAACCCGGGAAACATTTTCCCGCCGCAGAAATTGTAATGACCATTTGCGTCAGGATACCGCCGGATTAATTCTGACTGCTTAGGAACTCAGATTAAATTAGTCTCATGAAGAATATCGCCCTGATCCCCGCAGCCGGCAGCGGCAGCCGCATGGGAAGCGCTGTCAAGAAACCCTACCTGTTGCTCGCTAACCGCCCCATGCTGTACCATACCCTGGCAGCCTTTGACAGAGCACCCTCTATAGACCGGATTATTATTGCGGTCGCACCCGGCGAAGAGGCCTGCTGCGAGACGGAAGTGGTGCGCAAGTTTCCGTTTAAAAAAACGATCACCATTATCGCCGGGGGTGAAAGACGGCAGGAGACGGTCGGGCGCCTGCTGGAACAGGTGCCGCAGGATACCCCCCTGGTTCTCATACACGACGGCGCGCGGCCCCTGATAACCGTTGATTTGATAGAACGTGCGCTTGAAGAGACCAAAAAATGGCAGGCAACGGTCGCGGCAGTTCCGGTCAAGGATACGATACAGGCCACGGATGAGGCCGGCTTTGTGCAAGAGACCCTGCCGCGAAACCTGCTCTGGTCTATTCAGACACCGCAGACCTTTGAGCTGCAGCTTATCCGGGAAGCGCATCAGAAGGCCCTTAAAGACGGGTTTATCGGAACCGATGAAGGTTCCCTGGTTGAGCGGCTGGGCTGGCCGGTGAAAATCATCATGGGAGCGGATGATAATATAAAAGTAACCACACCGGAAGACTTAATCATTGCAGAAGCGCTGCTGAAAAACAGAGAAATTCTAAACTTGAAACCCTAAACTCTAAACAATAGCGAATTTCAAAAACCAAAAAACGCAAAACACAGAGGTAAATAAGAGCCACAGGAATTTGATCATTTAGATTTTGAATTTGTTTAGGATTTAGATATTCGGATTTAGGATTTAACATTTTAAAGCTAAGAAAGGGGACACGCTTCAATGAAGGTTGGTATTGGCTATGATGTGCACCGGCTTGTAGCGGGCAGGAAACTCATCCTGGGCGGCGTTGAAATTCCTTTTGAGAGGGGGCTGCTCGGCCATTCGGACGCTGATGTTTTGCTGCATGCAATTGGCGATGCCATCCTGGGAGCTCTTGGCCTGGGTGATCTGGGCCGGCATTTCCCGGACACTGATCCTCGCTATAAGAACATTTTCAGCCTGAACCTGCTGGAGCAGATTCAGGCCATGGCAGAGCAGAAGGGCTTTTCTTGTATTAATATTGACGCCACCATTGTTGCCCAGGAGCCGAAGTTAGCGCCGTATGCAGGGGCTATGGCTGAAAACATTTCCCGCTGCACGAAGATTGATAAAGGGGCGGTGAACATTAAAGCTAAAACCACCGAGGGGCTGGGCTTTGAGGGAAGCGGGGAAGGAATGAGCGCCTATGCCGTGGTGCTGATGAAAAAGATTTGAATCTGAAACCCACAAAAAAAAAAAAAAAAATTTCCTGATTGCTTGAGCCCCAGATTTATTGCGTTTTCTATTTTTGTTA
>JAPLIX010000193.1 GCA_026388865.1 Pseudomonadota bacterium
CTTAAACTTTCATATGACATGTTTTCTTCCTCCTTTGTGCACAACCGTTAAGCCCTTCCACTATGCACAAAGGAGGTTTCTTTTTAAACTAAATCTCTATGTCAAACATTCCTGAGTCTCACTGGTCAAACCAGTGGCTTACCTGTCTTTAGTTACAATCACTTGATGAGACAGTGTCGGAACTCCGATCTCTCGGGAACCTCACTGTTGAGCAACTGAACAGTGACTGGCGCATTAGACGGGCGGTAGAGCGTGATCTTCAAGTACTGACCGAGATTGTTCTGGATATTTGCCAGCGGCTTATATGCCTGGCTGGGCAAACTCCTGCAACAACCGGTATCGAAGCTATTGAGAGATGCATTCAGCTTGGAGCTTTGACCCAATATGATGCGTATCGCAAAATGGTTCAATTGCGCAATTTTATAGTGCATCGCTATGATCGGGTGGATGTTGCGATTCTGGCAGAAATGGTAAATAATTTTTTGGGTGATTTCGAGCGGTTCCGCACGGAGATTTTATCGTATGTTCAGCGTTGATTTTAAAACATTACAGGATGTACTTGAGCCAATTGAACGTGTGGTGGCAGCATGTGTGTTTGGCTCGGCGCAGAACGGTACCATCATGGATGGAAGCGATCTGGATATAGGCGTGCTCTTTTCTTCCGTACCGTCCCTTGAAGAGAGGATACAGTTAAGAGAGCATTTACAGAGGTCTTTAAATTTCGAAGATATTGATCTGGTGGTTCTGAATGAAGCATCACCCATCACTAAGTTTGAAACAATTTGCGGACGTGTCATACTCGTAAAAGACTACAGCTGGTGGGCTCAGTTCGTCTCACTTACCGCCCGCGAATACGAAGATGAAATGGTCTTTCTGAGAAAAGGACTAACTATCTGCAAAGAGCTTCAACGGCAGAGCGTAACCTATTAAACTATCTCCTGCAACCAATGAAAAAATCCTGATTTCTTGAGTTCCCGATTTCTTATTTTTTTCCATTTTTGCAAGGATTTCCGTCTTAAGAGAATAATCATTGAGCAAAAAAAAGGGGGTTTGCCGACCCCTGCCTCCTGATTCACTATCTCCACTTTATCCAATAATAAAAATTCTATTTGGAACAATCAGTTGTTTTATGATAGATTACCGTTAGGAGCTAAATATGAATGCATACAGATATCATACAACGGTAAAGGAAAACGGAACAATTGATCTCCCGGAGATTCCTCTGCCAAAGGGGGCAAAGGTTGAAGTAATCATACTCCCGGAAAATGAATCGCTAGAAATGATGCAGGCAGCCGAAAGCAGCATCAAGTTCTGGGATAACCCGGTAGATGATGCAACCTGGGAGAAAACTGGGGTGGCTCAAGTCGTGAACTATTGATAAAGTGAAGCTGCTACCTTTAGCAGATGATAACAAGGAGAGACAATTTGTATGGCAATTACAGCAAAACAAACGGATATTATCAATGTAAAACAGTATGTCATTGACAAACAGGGTAATAAGTTAGCGGCAATTCTTGATATGGAAGAGCTGGCCAGGGTGAGGGACTTGCTTGAAGGCCTGTCTGATTTGAAGGCCATTGAAAACAGGGTGAATGAACCGGCGGAAGATTATGAAAAATACAGCCGAAAAAGAAAGACTACTTTACATGTATAGGCTGGTAATATAAAAATCTGCAAAAAAAGAATTAGACAATATCGCTGACCATCAATTCCTCAAAATCGACAAAGCAATTCTTGGTTTAAGGGAAAATCCCTTTCCTTATCCACAGTCAATAAAACTTAAAGGAGAAGATAAGCGCAGGCTTCGCGCAGGTGAATATAGAGTTGTTTATACAGTCGACGAATCAGAGAAGATTGTTACAATCTATCGCATACGAAATAGGCGGGAAGTCTATCGTTAAGAATGTGCAGCATATAAAAAACGTTGGTGATGTCTATAAATTTATCTCTAAACCATTTCCCGCATTACTTTCCACGCCCACTCAACCAGTGAAACTCCCATAAAACACGCAAGCGTCCAGTAGGCATTGCCCAGAATAAGGCTGCCGGTAAATATTTTCCAGTCTCTCTTAGACATGCCATTGTAAGCACCATGCCGCATATAGATCATGGTGATAAACGGGTCGTATCTAAAGAGTTTGTAATAGCTGCTC
>JAPLIX010000417.1 GCA_026388865.1 Pseudomonadota bacterium
CATTGCGCGCAGCGCCTTCACGGCCCCGCCGCCCAGAAGAAGAAGCAGCAGCAGCCCGGTGCCGGCCAGGCTGCAGGCTTTGAATGCCACCCGGGACAAGCCCTGGCTGCGCACTTCCGCATCAAGGTTTAACAGCATGATGACAAATAAAAACAGCACCATAATGGCACCGGCGTACACAATCACCTGGACTGCTGCTAAAAACTCCGCTCCGAGCAGCACATAGAGCAGGGCCAGACTCACAAACACCACCACCAGGCAGAGAGCGCTGTGCACCGGATTGCGTTTGAGTATCATCATGACCGCAAAGATGACGGCAATGCCTCCCCATAACCAAAACAGCAGCTGCTCCATAGGTTTCTCCTGTTGCCTATTTCCCGGAGAGCCGGCTCTCCAGGCTGAACGTTGTCGACCGCTCGGCACCTTTCGGAAGCTGCGGCTCCTGCAAGAGCTCCTCCTTGCCATAGATACTGCCGTCCCGCGTGTACTCGGCGAGCTCATAGGCCCCGGTCATAATAATCGCGGACACCGGGCAGGCCTCCACACAAAAGCCGCAGAAGATGCAGCGGTTTAAGTCAATTTCATATACTGCGGGATATTTCTCGTGGCGCTCATTCTCCGCCCCCTCCACGCGGATGCACTGGGCCGGACATACGGTGGCGCACAGACAGCAGGCCACACACTTTTCCCGCCCGCGCTCCTCATCCCACAGCAGCTGCTGCCGCCCGCGCCAGCGCGGCCCCGCCTCCCAGCGCTGTTCCGGGTATTTCATGGTTACGGGCCGGGTAAAAAAGTATTTTAAGGTAACCGACAGTCCCTTCAGTAAAGGCCACAGCATCTGGTTTCTCCTTCTATTCTTCTTATCCCCATATCACCATGCCAATGCCCGTCACCACGATGTTCAGCAGCGCCACCGGGAAGAGCACTTTCCAGCCGAACTTCATGAGCTGGTCATAGCGAAAGCGGGGATAGGTTGCCCGAATCCAAATGAAGAAAAACATCATGGCAAACACCTTCAGCATAAACCACACAATGCCGGGCAGCACCGGGCCGCGCCACCCGCCCAGAAAGAGCGTTGCCGCCAGAGCGCTCACCACAATCATGTGCGCATATTCAGCCATAAAAAAGAGCGCAAATTTCATGCTCGAATATTCCACATGAAAGCCGGGCACCAGCTCGTTTTCTGCTTCCGGCAGATCAAACGGGCTGCGGTTACATTCCGCAAAGGCGCAGATTACAAAGATGAGAAAGCCGATGGGCTGCTTCACGATGTACCAGATATCCTGCCCGGCAACGATATCGGTGGGCCGCAGGCTTCCCGCGTGCATCAGCACGCCGATAATAGAGAGCCCGGTGGCGAGCTCATAGCTGATCATCTGCGCTGAAGCCCGGAGCCCCCCCAGCAGCGCATATTTGCTGTTTGACGACCAGCCGGCAAGGGTTATGCCGTAGACGCTGAGCGAGCTTAAGGCAAAGATATAGAGAACCCCGATGTCCACATCAGCCACCCGCAGGTAGATTTTCTGCCCAAACACGTCTATATAGTCGCCAAACGGCACCACGGCAATTGAAGCGCAGGCAGCAATCATGACTATCATGGGCGACAGTATATAGAGGAATTTATTGGCGCCGCTCACCACAATATCTTCTTTAAAAAAAAGCTTAATGCCGTCAGCGATCGGCTGCAGCAGCCCGTACCAGCCAACGCGCAGGGGGCCGCAGCGCACCTGCATGTGCCCCAGAACCTTGCGCTCCAGCCAGGTCGAATAGGCGACACAGAGGAGCAGGCAGACAAACACGATCACTGCTTTTGCCAGCGCTATCCCTATTGCAAGTAAGCTCATCACGTGAATCCTTAAAGACTGGTTTCGGTTCTTTTTTCTATTTTCACCCGGGTCTGCAGCTGCGCTGCGCTCGCGAGCTCCTGGGCCGCAGGGCTTAAAAAGTGATACGGTATAAATACGGCTCCCGGGCTCTGCCGGGCAATGATTTTGGCTGTTATGGTCAAGGCGCCCGTGGCTGATGAAACCTGAACCGTATCATTGTCTCTGATATCAAGCGCCCGTGCGTCCCCGGGGTTTATCTCAAGCCGTGCCTGCGGGTATACCGAACAGATTGCGGATGACCTGGTGCTTAAGGTTCCGCAGTGAAACAGTGTTGAGCCGATGAGAAGCGTAAACGGGAACTCTGCTGACGGTGCCTCCGGTGCGATAACGTCAACCGGCAGGAGAGAAAAGCGGGCCGCGCCTTCAGCTCCCGGTGCCTCCCTGTCGGCCGCATCTGAGAGCAGGTGTCCCTTGACGGTGAGCGTCGCGTAGCTGACCGCATGATAGCGGGGGGCAAGGGATGCTATTTCTGCCATTACCGCAGCCGGGTTCCAGGACCCCAGGTCTTTGCCCAGGGCCTTTGCCACGCGGCAGAATATCTCCGCGTCGGTTTTTGTTTCACCGCAGGGCGGCAGTGCCTGGTGTAATCGCTGCACCCGGCCTTCGGCGTTGGTGTAGGTCCCGTCTTTCTCCGCAAAGCTTGCTGCGGGCAGGACCACATGAGCCATCTGTGCGGTGGGAGTCAAAAAAAGCTCCTGCACCACCAGAAACTGAAGCTTACCGAAGGCGGTTTTTGTTTTTTTAGTGTCAGGATAGGCCTGCAAAGGGTTTTCGCCTGCGCAGTAGAGAGCCTTAATTGAGCCCTGCTCTGCTCCCGCGATAATCTGCTCGCAGGTAAGACCCGGTTCTGCTGCAATAGCTGCGCCCCAGGCTTTGGCAAAGGCCTGGCGCACCGGATCTTTTGCCAGCTCCTGCGGGCCCGGCAAAAGATCCGGCACGGCCCCCATATCAACGCTGCCGTGGGAGTTACTCTTCTCTCCCAGGAACAGAACGCCGGCCCCGGGTTTTCCCGCATTTCCCGTAATCAGGGCCAGGTTTGCCGCGCAGCGGGCAAGCGCTGCATCATCTCCGGGAAAACCCATCCCGGCCGAGATGATGATAGCGGCCCGCGTGCCGGAAGCAAACCGTCGGGCCGCTTCCACTAAATCCTTCCCGGCGATGCCGGTTGCCTGCTCAACAAAGGACGGGGTAAATTGGACGAGCGATTTTTTCAGCTCCTCAATGCCTTCAGTTCTGGCAGCCACAAACTCCCGGTTTTCAAGGCCCTCCGTTAAAATAGTGTGGGCAAGGCCATTTAACAGAGCAATCTCTGTGCCCGGTTTATGTGCGAGATACGTCTGGGCAAAGCGTGCAAGTTTTATGCGGCGCGGGTCGGCAACGATAAGCTGCGCTCCCTTTTGTTTCACCGCAACATTCACCCGATACCCGACCACCGGGTGGGTTTCAGAGACATTGCTTCTGATGACCAGAAACCGGTCGCAGCTTTGCAGATCTTTGAACTCAAGGGGCGGCAGGCTCAGCCCCGAAGAATAGCCCCGGTGCGCATAGCCGCCGGAGTTGTCCACGTTATTGGTCCCGATGACCGCTCGCAGCAGTTTCTGAAAGAGGTATGCCTCTTCATTGGTGAGGCGCGCGGAGCAGAGTCCGGCTACGGCCCCGGGGCCGGCCTGCTCTTTGACCGCTTTCAGCCCCTCAGCAACGGCCTGCAGTGCTTCCTCCCAGGTTGCCGGGGTGAGCGTGCCGTTTTTTCGCACCAGCGGGCGGCTGATGCGCTCCCCGCTCATGACGTATTCATAGCCAAAGCGCCCTTTTATGCACAGGCTCCCCTGGTTGGCCGCGCCTTCCTCCTCGCCCAGGGCCCGCACAATACGGCCGTCTTTGAGAGAAAGTTTTATCGCGCAGCCGGTGCTGCAGAAGGAACAGACGGTTGAAACGTTCTCTACTTCCCAGGCGCGCGCTTTAAACTTAAACATGCGGTTGGTCAGGGCGCCGACCGGGCAGATGTTTTCACACTCGCCGCAGAATTCGCAGTTGAGCGGCCGATCAAAATCAGTGGCAATCTTGGTGCTGATGCCGCGGTTCACCATGCTCCACTCGCTGGCGCCCACCACTTCATCACAGACCCGCACGCACATGCCGCACAGAACACAGCGGTTGGTGTTGCGCTCCACCAGCGGGGATAGGTAATCTACGGGGTGATCGCTTTTTTTATCTTTAAAGCGGTTCCGGCTCACGCCGTACTCATACGTCAGATTCTGCAGCTGGCACTCCCCGCCCTTGTCACACCACGGGCAGTCGAGGGGATGCTGGATGAGAAGGAGCTCAAGCACGGTTTTGCGCGCTTTAATAATCTGCTCGGAGCTGGTGCGCACCACCATGCCTTCGGTTGCCGGGGTAGAACAGGAGGGTGTGAGCCGCCCCTTCATCTGCTCGACCTCGACAACGCAGATGCGGCAGGCGCCAAAGGGCTGCAGCTTTTCATGATAACAGAGGGTGGGGATGCGTATCCCGGCCCGGGCAGCAGCTTCTAAAATTGTTGCTCCGTCTTCTGTTACGACCTCCTTATTGTCAATTGTTAACCGGATCATGTGCCGTATCCCTTTTTATGCAATAGCTCTAAACGGGCAGGTTGCAATACAGGTCTTGCATTTGGTACATATCTCTTTATCGATGAATGCTACGTGACCCTTCTCCCACGTAATCGCCAGCACCGGACATGCCTTGGCGCATTTTCCACACTTCTTACACAGATCAGAAACCACTTCAAACTTGATCAGGTCAGTGCAGGAAACGGCCGGGCAGATCTTATCTTTAATGTGGGCATCGTATTCGTCCCGGAAATAGCGGATGGTGGTGAGCACCGGGTTGGGCGCAGTCTGCCCCAGGCCGCAGAGAGAGGCATTCTTGATGGTCACTGACAGGTCTTCCAGCGTCTCCACATCGCCTTCAGCGCCCTTTCCCGCACAGATATTTTCTAGGATGTCGAGCATTACTTTGGTGCCGATTCTGCACGGGGTGCACTTGCCGCATGATTCGTCCTGGGTAAATTCAAGGAAGAACTTGGCAAGGTTAACCATGCAGGAGGTCTCATCAATAACCACCATGCCGCCAGAGCCCATAATGGCGCCGGTCTTGGTAATCGATTCGAAATCTACCGGGGTATCAACCAGGCTTTCCGGAACACACCCCCCGGAGGGCCCGCCCAGCTGCACGGCCTTCAGCTTTCTGCGGTTGGGTATGCCGCCGCCGATGTCATAGATGATGGTGCGCAGCGAGGTGCCCATGGGAACCTCTACCAGCCCGATATTATTTATTGCGCCGGTTACGGCAAACACCTTGGTTCCTTTGCTGCCCTCGGTTCCGAGGCGGTTAAACCACTGCGCGCTGTTGAGAATGATCGGTGGGACATTGGCGTAGGTTTCCACATTATTAAGGATAGTGGGTTTTTTCCACAGGCCCTGATAGGCGGGAAACGGCGGCCGCGGCCGCGGCATGCCGCGCTTGCCCTCGATTGAGGTCATGAGCGCGGTCTCCTCGCCGCAGACAAAAGCGCCGGCGCCCTGATAGATCTCCACATCAAAATCAAAGTCCGAGCCCAAAATGTTTTTTCCCAGCAGCCCGTATTCCAGGGCCTGGTTTATGGCGATCCTGAGTCTGCTCACCGCAAGAGGATATTCTGCCCGCACATAGATATAACCCTGATGGGCGCCGATAGCTTTGGCCGCAATGGTCATGCCTTCCAGCACCACATGCGGGTCTGCTTCCAGAATGCTGCGGTCCATAAACGCCCCCGGATCGCCCTCATCGCCGTTGCACAGCGCGTATTTTATGTCTCCCCGAGCTTTCGAGGCGAACTCCCATTTCATGCCGGTGGAAAAACCTGCGCCACCCCGGCCGCGCAGGCCTGATTCTTTTATCTGGCTGATGATCTGCTCGGAGGTCATCTCCATTAACGCGCGCGCAACGGCAAAATAACCGTTGCGCGCAATATAATCATCGATCTTTTCCGCATCGATAATACCCCGGTTGCGCAGCGCCCGCAATTCCTGCAGGCCGAAAAAGGAAATGTCGTGCATGCGCGGTATGGTCTTTTTCTTGGCCGGATCAGTAAACATGAGCCGTTCCACCGGCCGGCCCTGCAGCACGTGCTCTTCCACCAGCTGGGCCATGTCCTCAGGCTTCAGGCGCTGATAAAAAATCCCCTCCGGATAGACC
>JAPLIX010000165.1:0-534 GCA_026388865.1 Pseudomonadota bacterium
CCAGATTTTTGTATTTTACATAGCCTTTGGGAATTGAAAACAGCGCCTCATCGGGCTCGGTCTTTTCTATATTGGTAAAGGTGGTGGTGTTGGTTCCTGCTATGCCCTGGGGGGTTTTAAAATCAGCTACAATCTTGACGGGAAATCCCTTGAGGCTCTGGGCCAGCCATGCCGTGATGTTGCTTTTTGTGCCGTTCGGGAATTTCATAAGAGCGGCAATCTTTTTACACTCCTGGCCGTCAACGGTCTCCATTCCCAGGTCTTCTTTTTTCTCTATCTTTGGCTTGCCGTCGCGGTTTTTAAGCAAAGATCCGATCAGGTCACGGGCCTCATCAGGGTCAATTTTGATATACGCATCCTTCCGGGGGAAGACCACAAACGCCTGCTTCTTCAGTATGTGATACAAAACGTAGCAGTCAGTAAGGCGCAGGGCATTCCTGCCGGGAACTTCAATGCCGCTTTTAAGATCAACCCGCAGGCTGTTTATGCCGCTCTTATACAGCTTGCCGTCTATGACCCCCTTGCCCCGCTTAA
>JAPLIX010000165.1:569-3254 GCA_026388865.1 Pseudomonadota bacterium
CGCTTAAGCTCGGTTTTATTGGTGAAATCAGAGACCAGGGAGACATTGATGGCTTCCCAGTTCAGATAGTCGGTGATGCGGCCAAGGTCAATGCCGGAAGACTTCAGAACATCTGAGACACCGGCTTGTTCAAGCGTTTTACCTATTTCACCGAGGTCGAAAGCGCTGCACAGATGCGGCGATACGAGCAGAGCGATAATATAATAGATAATTATTTTCATAGATGCCTGAGCCCTGTTATGCGTGCTATAGTACTATTGAATTTATACTCCCACTCAAGCTACTATCAAAGATACATTATGTGCAAAGAGAGGGCTTCATGTTCAGATGCAGGAATTATAGCATAACCGCGGTGCTCATGCTTCTTTGTTTTGCGCCGGGTAACGTGCGTGCCGGGCAGCAGCTCCCGGTATATGAGCTTACCGTTAGCATTGATCCTGCCGGGCATACCATCCGGGGCTCCGCGCGTATAAGAGTGCCGAAAGGTGCAGCCTGTAGAATCAATATCCTTGATTTTACCATTCAGCAACTTCTCGTCAACAAACGAGAGGCGCGCCCTGTTCAGGGCATCATCGATATCAGGGATACGCAAAACGATACAGTAGTTGAGATTGAGTATAACGCTTCCTTTGCTCCTGGTTCAGTAGAACAAAAGGGTGACTTTCTAAACTCACCGGCACCTAACAGCATATCCAATGAAGGGGTTATGCTCCTGCATGACTGGTACCCGGCAATAGGCGGCCTGTGCTTTTACAAACTAACGGCTGAGGTGCCGGAACATTTTGCAGCAGTGTCTGAATCCGAAACAGCTGCCGTGCAGTCCCGCACAGGCCTGAAGGTTATATCCTTTGATTTTCCGCACCCGCTTCCCGGAATAACTCTGGTAGCAGGAACATACGTAACACGGACCGAGACCTTTCACGGCATCGCGCTGAAAACCTTCCTGTTTACTGAAGACCGGGAACTCGCGGATACGTATCTTGCGCATACAAAGCGCTATATCGAATTGTATGAATCCCTGCTGGGACCATTTCCCTACAAAACATTTACCATTGTGGAGAACCGGTTCCAGACCGGCTATTCCCTCCCCACCTACACGCTGCTCGGCTCTCAGGTTATACGCTTGCCTTTTATTGTTGAAACTTCTCTTGGCCATGAAATACTCCACCAGTGGTTTGGTAACCATGTTTATGTGAACTATAGCGCGGGCAACTGGTCGGAAGGGCTCACCACCTATCTCGCCGATCACTGGTACAGCCATCTAAAAGGCAGCGGCGCCGAGTATCGCAAAAAAATACTCAGCGACTACATGAACTACGCGACTCCTGCAAATGAAATCACGCTGCGCAGCTTCAGAGGGCCTGACAGTTATGCATCCCGTGCTGTCGGGTATGGGAAAGCGGCCATGGCTTTTCATATGCTGCGGATGAAGCTGGGGGATGAAGTATTTTTCAAGTCGTTAAAAAATGTTATTGCGTCATTTCAATACCAGGAAGCCTCCTGGGATAGTATCAGGGACGCTTTCGCATCTGCCGGCAGACAGAATCTGAAATCCTTTTTCCAGCAATGGCTCGAGCGGAAAGGTGCCCCGTCATTCTCAATTGCCCACGCGCAGGTTGTTTTCAGAGAGAGCGCATTTCTGTTAACCTTTGATATTTTTCAGGAGAAAGAGCCTTTTTCCTGCTCACTGCCTGCCCGGGTCATAACCGAGCAGGGTGAAGAGAAAATCCTGATCGAGACTGCAGCAGCAGTAACCCATTACGAGAAAGCATTCAAGGGGCGGCCGATAAAAATTATCCTTGATGAACAGTATGATGTAATGCGCAGGCTTGCGGTTGCTGAGGCAGCTCCTGTTATATCCGCCCTTCTCGGAAACCGCGAGAGTATCGTTATCACACCAGACCAGGACGAAAGAATGTATCGGGAGACAGCAGGCTTTTTAAAAGCGCAGGGGTACGCGGTTAAACGTGAAAAAGAAACATCATTTACGGATATCGAGAAAACTTCCGTGCTGTTTCTTTCTGACAGCAGCACGCTGTACCGGCAGCTTTTTGCTGACGGGGCACTGCCTGCAGGCGGGTGCGTCGTGAAGGTGTCTGGAAATCCCCTGAACAGCAAAAAAGTGGTTATGGTTTTTAAAGCACGCAATGCCAGTGAAGCACAAGCCGTGTACCGGAAGATGTTCAGGTACGGAAACTATTCGCTGCTCGTTTTTGAGCAGGGTAAAATCAGCAGAGAAGAGCGCGCTGCTACCGAGCAGGGGATCGTGGAAGACCTGCATGTTGCCGCCAGCGGCATTAAAACAAAAAGCTCACTTGATCTGGATGCTATTATAAAAGATGTGCGGGATAAGCGTATTATCTACATCGGGGAATCGCACACCACCTACGCAGACCACCTGATGCAGCTTGAAATAATACGGCGCATGGAAAAGGAGAAGCGGCCGCTTATAATCGGCATGGAGATGTTTCAGCGGCCGTTTCAGAAATACCTCGACCAGTATGTTCACAAAAAAATCACGGAGGAGGAGTTTTTAAAGAAGTCGGAATATTTCCCCCGCTGGGCTTACGACTATAACCTCTACCGGGACATACTGCAATTTGCCAGAGCCAACACCATCCCGGTAATAGCATTGAATGTCAGGCGGGAAATCACAGAAAAGGTTTCAGAAAAGGGCATGGATGC
>JAPLIX010000165.1:3330-6037 GCA_026388865.1 Pseudomonadota bacterium
ACCTGACCAATGAGCAGTACCGGGAGTACTTGAAGCAGGTTTACTACCAGCACGAGCAGAGCAAAAAAACGTGCTTTGATAATTTCTATTTTTCGCAAATCCTATGGGATGAAACCATGGCCCACAGCATAGCAGAGGCCCTGCAAAAATATCCCGATGCCCGGATGGTGGTCCTTGCCGGCAGCGGCCATCTGCAGTACGCATGGGGTATTCCGGCACGGGTGCAGCGCCTGACCGGCGCGACAGGCGCTGTTATACTCAATGACTCAGGCCAGGGGGTAGATAAAAATCTGGCAGATTATATATTATTCCAAGAACCAATTCCCGCCCCGGAGAGTCCAAAGCTCCAGGTACTGCTGAAGAAAGACAAAAGCGGGGTCGTAATCGAGAAAGTCATGAAGGACGGGCCGGCGCAGAAGGCAGGGCTAAAGGACGGGGATGTGATTACAGCTATTGACAGCAAGATAATCACTGATATAGATGACATAAAAATTTTGCTTTTAGGCAAACAGCGGGGAGAAAGCGTCAAGGTCAGTGTGCAGCGCAAACAGCAGGATGGCACGACGCAGGAAATAATAGTGCCGGCGACACTGTAGTCCCTTAGTTGTTATTTTCGTGTTTTATTGGCAAGAAAAATTCGAAATACGAATATCGAAGCACGAAACAAATACAAAATTCCAACACTCAATGATCAAAACAGCATGTAATCCTCTTCTTTGTTTAGCATTTTGGTCCCTTGGAATTTGTTTAGGATTTCGTGCTTCGGATTTCGAACTTATAATACACACATGTACATTTTTGGTTCCGGCTTGTCCGGGTTAGGTGGTAGGGGCTCGGGATTAGGGAAATTGTTTCCCAGTGTTCCCTGTATACATAATAAATAGGGGAGGAACCCATGGCCAATGAGTGCTCGAAATTAAATCCTGAATGTATGACTAAAAACAACATAAAGTGCCCGGCTTATGATGCTGATAAAAACTGCTGGGAGTATGACTGGCTGCCCATGTTCCAGGGCATGCCGCAGCAGGAGAGAGAGCAGGGCAAACAGTTTATGGCAGAAAAATGCCCCAAATGCGCGGCGTTCCGGGAGCCGATGAAGAAGATGATTGAAAGGATTCAGGCGGCTTAGCATATCTCCCCATGCATGATGCAGCTATACTGAAGCGTGGCTGATCGCATTATATTTGTTTTATAAGTTTGACAGACAGAAAAGATTGTGCTACCCTTCTCACTACAACAAAACCAACAAAACGCGCGGCCTATACAATTTATAGTATGAACGTGCGTACATATCTGGCGTAGAAGCCCTTGAAGGTACAATGAAAGCTCTCGGACTTACGATGGATCTGAGGGCTTTTTTTTATTTGTACGGAATGGTTAAACATCTCCTGGATCGGCGTGTCCGGGTGAAAATCCACGCTATCCGGTAAAGAAATAAACAGGGATAGAAAAATAGGAAGGAGAAGCAAGATGTCAAAAAATATTTTTATTGGTAATTTGACAGAAGAAGTGACTGAAGCAGACCTGAGAGACAACTTTAAGCAATTCGGAGATGTTGTTTCCGCAGCAGTCATTAAAGATAAATTTACCGGCCAATCAAAGGGATTTGGATTCGTTGAAATGGCTTCGGAAAAAGCCGCCCAGGAAGCGATACTGAAATTTAATGGCGGAGAACTGGGCGGGAAAAAGATCACCGTAAGCGAAGCCAGGCCCCGGCCGGAACGTGGCGGCACCGGCAGAGCAGGTTCTGGAAAACGAGGCAGATATTAATTTGTTACTACCGGTAATAGCAATAAAGGACCTGATAATTTATTTTGAAGTTTTTCCGGCACGTTCACTTCCCGCATCTACTTCACTATCCTCAACACATGTTCCACGCATACGATTGAGTGGTCAGGAACCGCGCACCACGTAAATTATTCTTATAGCCATCCAGAATAATTTTTAACCAAAGCTAAACGTAAGACTGGCCTCAGTCCCCCGGCAGCAACAACAGCGCCGTGGTGTTGCTGAAGCCATGTTTTGTTTAGAGGAATGGGGGTTTATTCAAAAGGTAGAATTATAAATATTAGCGTTTTGTCAGTCGGTTAGCAACTTGGAACGCTCGTCATCAATGGCATCTTAAACAGGCCGGAAATTTACCGGATATACCGTGAAATACCTGGAGGCCGCAGCGAGTTTAGAGTGCTATTTAAAATCAAATGTAAACATTTACTTAGAGGAGAATTGTATAATAATGAAAACGTTAGTTACCTATTTTAGAGACAACAGCACACCAGAGGATTATGTATTTCTTCTGGGATTTATTACCCTGGCAGCAACACTGGTAAGGACCATCATGCTGTTAAATAACAATTTGTTATCAGTTCAACTTTCATCATTTCTACACTGAGGTGATGAACGTATTGGAATTGAGTTAGATACAATGGGCATGTTTTAGTAATCAACAAGCTCACTAATTGTAAATCAACAAACCCCTCAGAGGTTATTTCTTCTGAGGGGTTTGTTTTATAATGTGCTGAATAAAAAACCCTCGGCGAGGGGTATGTCACGGAATAGGGGGGGGCCGTTCAATGACATATGCTCTCATTCCGGGGGCATGGAGTACATATCGACACATTCACTCTTAACTTTAATAAAAACCCCCGACGGAAAATGGAGGGGGGAACCGTCGGGGGTTATCACAGGGGTTATTATGAATAAATTA
>JAPLIX010000165.1:6051-6953 GCA_026388865.1 Pseudomonadota bacterium
AATTATATAACATTATTTTATAAGCGCAAGCAGATGAGATGATGATTACAAAACGGTAATGTTGGAGTAATGAAGCTGTAATGGAGCAAAAAAATTATATATGATAAAACCCTTCGCCAACAAAGGCCTAGTGAGGGGGGAAAAAGAACAAATGGCATTCTAAGTCAGCGAAGGGTTAAACTGAGTTTAGCATGATTTCGTCTATATGCAAACAACATTTTTAGGGTGGCAGCCGATGGCCGACGAGGGATATTGTGGACAGCGCTGATAACGGGGGGACTTGTCGGGCTCGACAAGAAAAGAAGAATAAAACTGAAATATCAGACAGCGAATGCCCTCAGCCCCGCTTCATTCCTTCATAAACGTCCATCCCATATTTAATGCCCCAGTAAATGCCCCAGGTAATTCCGCACACGATGCCGCTGTAAAGAAGCAGCAGTGCCCATTCCTTTGGATCTGAGCGGTTGAACTCTACCGTAACAATTATGTAGATGAAAAAGATTACCGGGTTAATGATGGACAGCGCTGCCATCACTCTAAACAGGCTTTCTCTGAATGTCATAAAATCATTGGATTGAAAAGAGAATTAAAAATCTGGAACTCAAGAAATCAGGAAATTTTGTTTTTATTTTGTAAGTTCCTGGCTGCCAAATTCAATATTCTTTGTTTTTTTTAGTCTTTACGGTTAACTTTGGTTCCGGCTTGTCCGGGTTTAATAATGGCCACTATACATAATTTTATAATAGAAACACACGAAAAAACCCGCACTGTATAATAAATTGACATGCAGGGGGATTAATGATACCGCTTTAAAAAGAACATTCGGCAGGTTGCGGATGTACAGCTCATAATGACATAGGAGCCCTTGAAAGCTTTTTATAAGCCCATGGACTTGCTATCGG
>JAPLIX010000598.1 GCA_026388865.1 Pseudomonadota bacterium
AAGGATCTCCTCAATCGCCTCCATCAGTGAATCGGCGGCTGACTCATTGATCTTTCTGAGCCACTTCTCAAATTCCATGAGCATCTGTTTGGCATCCCTGATTCACCGTCAAAAAAAAGAAAAAACTCGTTGGCCCCTGAAGACAGGGAAGATATAATGTGTTTGGACAAACAAACATATCACCAACGAGGTGAAGCAATTATGGCACAAGGGCTCTTACCATTCAAGTACGAAGAAGAGAAGCAGGCAACAGGGATGACGGCATTGGCAGGGTTGCCGGTATATCTGGATCTGGACCGGAAGATGGGGTTAAGCACATCGATCCAAAAACATCTTACGGTGCGGGAAGGCAGTCAGGGATGGACCGACAGCCAGATAGTGATGGCGTTGCTACTATTAAATCTGGCAGGAGGGGACTGCGTTGAGGACATAAAGGTCTTGGAGGCAGATGATGGGTTTTGTGAAATTTTAAAGAAAGCAGAGCTGCATGGGCTGAAGCGAACGGAGCGGCGCGCCAGGTTACGGAGATGGCGAAAGGAGCGGAAACGGGCAGTCCCGTCACCATCAGCGATATTCCGGTATTTGGAAGCATTTCACGATGCAGAGCAGGAAAAAGCCAGAGAAAAGGGCACGGCATTCATACCGGAGCCCAATGAATATTTGCGGGGCTTTGGGTTGATCAATGCGGATATGGCGGGATTTGCAAACCTACAAAGTGCGCAGGAGACCGCAACCCTTGATATGGATGCAACGCTGAGCGCAACCAACAAAGCCGCAGCGCTGTATTGTTATGACGGATACAAATCATACCAGCCGCTGAACACGTGGTGGGCCGAGCAGGGTATCATCCTGCACACGGAGTTCAGGGACGGCAATGTACCGGCAGGCTATGAGCAGTTACGGGTATTGAAAGAAGCTCTGGGGTGTTTGCCGGAAGGGGTAACAACGGTTCGTCTGCGCTCCGACACCGCGGGGTATCAGCATGCTCTTTTGAGCTATTGTGCACGGGGAGAGAACAAACGGTTTGGACGGATTGCGTTTGCCATAGGCTGCGATGTTACGCAGGAATTCAAGAAGGCGGTGGCAGAAGTGGAAGCCACAGACTGGCATCCGCTCTATAAGAGCGTCAATGGGAAGAAGGAAAAGACGGACACCGAGTGGGCGGAAGTCTGTTTTGTGCCGAATGCGATTGGTCACAGCAAGAAGGGGCCAGCGTATAGATATGTGGCAAAGCGAGAGGCACTGGCAGAGCAGTTAGGGATGCCGGGGATGGAATTACAGCCGGCGCTTCCGTTTCAAACACTGGCTATGGCGGGGAAGCGGTATAAACTGTTTGGGATAGTTACCAATATGGACTGGGATGGTGAGCAGCTCATCCATTGGCATCATGAACGCTGTGGCAAAAGTGAAGAGGCCCATGCGGTGATGAAGGAAGATTTAGCCGGAGGGAAGTTTCCTTCAGGAGATTTTGGCAAGAATGCGGCCTGGTGGTGGATCATGGTGCTTGCCCATAACCTGAATGCGATCATGAAACGACAGGCCTTGGGGGAGACCTGGATCAGTAAAAGAATGAAGGCCATACGGTTTTCGTTTATAAAGCTGCCCGGGAGGGTGGTTGAGCGTTCACGCAGTCTCATAATACGCTTGACCAAAAACCATCCTTCGCTTGATGTGCTGATAGCGGCCCGAGGAAGGATAGCTCTGATGGTGCCGGTTCCAAGTGGTTAGCCGTCAAAGGCCGCCTGATGCAAGTGTAGAACTCCATGGCAATAGGATAGTTGCGCCCGGAAACAGGTCGTGGGGCGAATAACCGGTCAGTTTTTGAGCAGCGCTGCCGGCGTGGCCCCGTTTTTTTGAAAAATAGGCCCCACGACATTGAAAATCCTGCGGCGTTAAATTTAGGGCGCGTGGATTTAGGACTATTTAACCGTTGACTCCGTATACTGTTTCGCTTATGCTGTTTACTGCAAATTACGCTATAATATTTAAGACAGAAATCCCTCTACGAATAATACAGTTATACATCGGTGTATTATAATGCGCAGAAAATTATTATTACAGAATATCATATTTTTCATTGCTGTTTCAGTCGCTCCCA
>JAPLIX010000144.1 GCA_026388865.1 Pseudomonadota bacterium
AATCCATGCCCAGCTTGTCAATCTCGTCAAGCATGAACACCGGGTTATTGGTGCCGGCCTTTTTTATGCTCTGAATAATGCGTCCGGGCAAAGCGCCCACGTAGGTGCGCCGGTGGCCGCGAATCTCCGCCTCATCACGGACTCCGCCCAGAGAAATACGTATAAACTCCCGCCCCAGGGAGCGGGCAACCGACTTGCCGAGGGAGGTTTTGCCGACACCGGGCGGGCCATAAAAACAGAGTATCGGACCCTTCATGTCATTCTTCAGCTTGCGCACGGCAACGTATTCAATAATGCGCTTTTTAACTTTCTCCAGATCGTAGTGGTCCTCATCAAGTATCTTCTCGGCGCGCACAATCTCGAGATTGTCGGCAGTGGATTTTGACCAG
This sequence comes from Pseudomonadota bacterium, assembly GCA_026388865.1. Classification (GTDB taxonomy): domain Bacteria; phylum Desulfobacterota; class WTBG01; order CAIYCZ01; family CAIYCZ01; genus JAPLIX01. Next base: position 390 of record JAPLIX010000144.1, read on the forward strand.
GGCAGATCCGTAAGCCATTCAAGATAGGTACGCGATACTGAATATTCGGCGGCAGCCGGCGACATCATGGCCAGGCGGTCAACTTCTTTGTACGCCACCTTTTCCGCTTCCGGGGTCATGTGAGCTTCAGCTATTTTTGCGCGAAGCATCTCCATCTCAACCGCTTTTTCGTCTTTTTCCCCGAGCTCCGCCTGAATTTTTTTCATCTGCTCGCGCAGGATCATCTCCCGCTGCTGCTCCCCCATTTCCTGGGCGATTTCGTTCTGTATCTTGTTGCTCAGCTCTACTTTCTGTATTTCTGTCTGCAGTATCTTTGAGGCCTTCCTCAGCCGCTCCCGCACGCTGAGCTCTTCCAGTATTGCCTGCTGATTCTTAATGTCTGCCGGGCTGTTGGCCACGATAAAATCAGCCAGCCGCGAGTAATCATCAATATTCATGACCACCACGCCCAGCTGATCAGGAAGCTGGGGAAACAGCTCCACCATGCGCAGGAACAGGTTGCGGACGCTTGTCGCCAGTGCATCAAGCTCCTCATCACGCTCATAGGCTTCATCAAGTTTCTTAACCTCGGCCACAAGATAGGGCTCCTGCTGCAGGTAGCTCGTGATTCTGATCCGGGAAACCCCCTGACAAATGAAACTTAATCCCCCCGCCGGGAGCTTCATGAGCTTCAGGATGCGGCCTGCTGTTCCAATCTCAAAGAGGTCACTGCCCCGGGGATGCTCCACCTCCTGATTGCGCCGCAGCACCAGCCCCAGGAGACGATCTTTCACGGCTGCCTCGTTAATCAGCTGGATGTAGGGTTCACTGGTCACTGAGATGGGGCCAACCACGGAGGGAAACAGAACAAAATTGCTGATCGGCAGTACCGGTAAGGTGTCCGGTATTATGGTTTTCTCCGGGTCTGCCATGTCATGCTCTGGAACTGCGTTCGTATTTTTTTCCTGCTCTGCCATGAAGCGCTCCTCATGCTATGGTTATATCAATAATGCAGGCGTCTTCCGGTTGCTTGGGAAGCCACAGGTAGAGAAATCCGTCTTCGTACCGGGCCTCTACTTTATCAGGGTTTATGGTGTAGGGAATCCTGAAGGTGCGTTCAAACCGGCCAAAATCAATTTCCAGCCGGTGGATATGTTTTTTGCAGACCGAGGGCTCTTTGCGCATGCCGGAGATAGACAGTCTCTGCCCTTCTAAAACAATCTGTATCTCTTCTTTTTTAACACCGGCAATATCTATAAGTATCACCAGCCCGTCTTCAACTTCATAGATGTCGGTATCCGGGGTCCATTTACTCTTGCTGTAAAACTGCACACCTCCCGCTCGCTGCTTCGACATGGTTTGGGAAACAACACCCTGCGGTAGCCAGATTATTCTCGTCGGGCTCATAGGTCCTCCTTAACAAAGGTATAGCAGGCTGTTGAAAAACACCCGCTTGTCCCGACATTTGTCGGGATTGCGCTCATTCCCGATCTATCGGGATCATTGCGACGTACGGTAACGTACGCCTCATTCCTCACGATTTCGCGCGCCTTGCATC
>JAPLIX010000273.1 GCA_026388865.1 Pseudomonadota bacterium
AATGAATTGCAGCAGTATGCGCAGGAAAACGGGCACCCCCGGGAGGTTATCATATTATATGCCTTGCCGTCATAGCGGGTATACTGCCTGAAAAGCTTCAGGTCCATGGCGAGGATTTTGCCTCCATGGTAGACATAGGAATGAGCCGGCAAGTGTTCAGGGAACGGGATCCGGTCCAGATCATCTATAAGCGGGCGGAGCGGATTTTTTGTTATCCCTGAGTCATCTTTAAAAGCTATGTTGTTGATGTGTGCGAACCCGGCATTTTTTTCCAGTGCGCGCGCTATCTCCAGGACGGTCTCTTCCCCTTCACCAATACAGACCATATCAGCATACTCAAGACACTCTTCAGGGCTTATGGTGGGATGTATGCCGCCAACCAGAAACGGTATATCAGGATACCGCGCTTTGACGCTTTTGCCGATATAGGCGGCAAACGGGGCTTCATAACTCATAAACCCGCAGCCAATTAACTGCGGCTGATACGATGCAATAAAATCGAGCAGGGGGTCTTGAACATTTTGGGTATGCGAGGGAATGAAAAGAATGGCTGACTGATGGCCCTCCTGCAGCAGGCTGGCATGCAGGTATTTAACCCCGAAATTTTCAGTCGTTGGCAACAGGGATAGGAGAAGAATTTTCATGTATCGGCTTTATGTAGTAGAACGGGTTGCAAGGGAAAAAGCGTCAAACGGTTTTGACGTGTTCGGTTTTTTTATTTAATCCAGGCCGCGAAAAAAGCGTCCGTATCCTGTCTGCCAGTTTTTTTCGTGCAAACAGCCGGTACCGGGCCATAAAGTTAGCCGCATCAACATCATATTCCTTGTGCCGGTCAAGCAGACGCGAAATGCTGTGGGCAAGCATGCCCAGGTCCGGAAAAACCTTGTAGACCCTGGCCCGGATGAGAGCTCTGTTCAGCCATTTGGGAAGAGCAAGGAGCACCACCAGATAGGTTTGAATCCGGGCGAAGTTTTTTATCGTAATGGTGCCGCCCTGGATGAAGGAGCGGGCGGTGAGGCCCTCATTTATCTCTTCCACGTCCCGGGGCGTGAGCATCTTATGCTCCATGGCTATATCTATAATCTTGGTGCGCGGGAAATAGCGCAGGAAATAGAGGCTGAGACGATTGGGCCGGGTCTCATTATAAAACGAGAGCATGTTGACCAGGTCATCCTCAGTCTGCGTGGGAAGGCCCAGCATATTTTCACAGATTGCATGAATGCCGGCACTGCGCAGCAGCAGGATCGCGCTTCTCACCTTCTCGTTGCTTTCCCTGCGGTTGAGGATGTTTTTTTTCAGCTCTTCGTTGAGGGACTGAACACCCATAATCGCCTGCCAGCAATTTGCCTCCTTGAGCCGTGCCACAGACTCTTCATCGATGAAATTAACATGAATGCAGGCGGTGAATGGCAGCTTTATATCTTTCTTATAGCCATCCAGAAATTCAAAAAGCCATTTCTTGTCGCTGATTAATATTTCATCCCAGAAATGCACTGCGGAAAAATTATAGGTTGCTTTTGCCCAGCGCAGTTCTGCAAGGACATTTTCCGGACTTCTCCGGCGCATGAATCTGCCCTTGCCGGGATAGATTATATCCTTGTAGAGAGAGTTGTTGCAGAACGTGCATTTATTCACGCATCCCCGGCTGGTAATAGTTATGTAGCCCTCTGCAAAGAAGGGCAGCTTGTCATAAAAGATGCCCTTATCCGGGAACGGCAGCGCGTCAAGGTCTTCGATGAGCAGCCGCACCTCATTCTTGAACACCTCGGTCCCGTTTTTCGCCCAGATGTTGGGAATGGTGCGGCACATGGCTGGATTTCCCAGGTTGTCTGCAAGGTCAACCAGCGCCCCCTCACCTTCTCCCACTACTATATAATCTACTGATGGCTGCCTGATAACATAGTCCGGCACCGAGGACGGGTGCACACCGCCAAACACAATGGGAACCTGCAGGGCCTTTTTTATCCGGTCAGCAAGGCGTACTGCCCAGGGATAATTATCAGACACCACTGAAAAGGCAACCAGGTCAGGCTTACAGGATTTCAATTCGGTAATGATATCTTCCGTGTAGTCGAAAAATTTATGCAGTCGTTTGTAATAGAGAAAGGTATCGTTGAAGAGCTGCGGGTCAAAGCACAGCGAGCACTTGTGTCCGGCCTGTTTGAGGGCAGTAGCAAGGTACTCTATGGCAAGTGTTTCACATGCTGATGATACAAAAACAATATGCATTACTCTTAAAACCCTTTTTCGGATTGAAACGGCGGCTGGTACTGCGCGGGTTTCGATAACCGTACAATGTTCAGGGCTAATCTACCCCGGTTGAGCATTCTGTAATGGCTTATTTTAGCAATTTGCCTTTCACCAATCCCCTGAGCGCAGCTTCATAACGGGTGCCTTCGATAAACTTGTTTAATCTCCTCCGCACAATACCTCCAAAGCCATAGCCAACCACGTTCAGTCCGGCCCGGATGGTATTGCCAATGCTTCTGGGACTGGTGATAAATTTCAAGATATAGCGGGCAATCACCCGTGGCCGCAGATAAAATTTCCGGTACATTTTCCGGTGGTTATTTATAAGATCCTGCTTGGTGAGCCCGGCGGGGATAAAAGCAGGTTCCCAGAAGCCGAGCTTTTTCCAGTCGCGATCGAATTGTCCATACTGTTCAGCTGTCTTAAAAAGTTCCGCTCCCGGCATGGGGGTACAAAAGGTTACATGAAAGTCTCTGAGCCCGCTTTCCGTAATAAACCGGGTTGTTTTTGCCATCGTCTCCAAAGTTTCGCCGGGGCAGCCGATCATGAAATAGCCCCGCGAGTGAATTCCTGCTTCATTGGTTTTCCGGATCATTTCCGCAACTTTTTCTATGGTGGTCCTCTTTTTGAGATTATCCAGGATCTTCTGGTCGGCACTTTCAATGCCATAGGCAATCTGCCAGCAACCGGCGCGTTTTATGAACCGGAAGAAATCGTCGGGCATGATATCGGTTCTTGCCAGGCAGGACCAGCTTAATTTATAATTTCTCCTGAGGATTTCTTCACAGATTTTGGTCACCCGCTTTCTATCAAGCAGGAAGTTGTCGTCGTAAAACATAATATCCCGGATGCCATAGAATTTCACCAGATGGTCAATCATCTCAATAGTGTTTTCAGCGCTGTGGCTCCGGTATTTTTCACCCATAAAGGGGCGGGCGCAGAAGGTACAGGTCCCGTTGCAGCCCCGTGAGGTAAGCAGTGTTGAGGACGGCAGCTGATAATAACTATGGGGTGAGGGCTTGTAATATTTTGGCAGCGAAGGTATCAGGTCCCAGGCTGGAAGCGGCAATGCATCCAGGTTTTCTATGTTGGCCCGGGGCGCGGAAAGAAGGACCTCAGCTCCTTTACGGTAGGCAATTCCCGGAATATCGCTGATAGCCCCGCCATTTTTATAGCAGGTGATTATCTCGGGGACCGTATATTCGCCTTCATTCAAAACCCCGATGTCAAATTCCTTAAACTCCTGCAGTGTTTCTGCCGGGAGAGAGGAAACATGGGGGCCTCCGATAAGAACGGGAACGGTAATGCCGTGCTGTTTTATCGCTGCCGCCAGTTCTCCTGCGCGCGTTATTGAGACGGTGGAAGCAGTTATGCCTATTAGTTCAGCATTTGCTTTGGCAATTTCTGTTATGGTCTGGGGCAGGTCCATATCAAGGGCAGGCGCGTCAACAATTTGTACGCTGTAACCTGCCTGTCTCACAGTTGCCGCAATATAACAGAAACCCAGAGGCGGTGCCTGGCTGCCGACAGATGCAAAGCTCCCATAACGCTCTTCAAGAGTTATGGGAGGACTTATGAGCAATAAATCTTTTTTCATATATTTGATTATTTTAATATGTATTTATTATATAGGCAAATCTTATTTACGGATTTTCTCTGCTCTGTTTTTAAATTTACCACTGTCTCCAGACTCCTACCATCTATCGGAACAAAAAATATTTTTTTAAAGAAATCCTTTTTGCAAAACCAGAGATTGCTCTTTATAACAGTTTTTGATGAAATTTGTTGTTATTATTAATACCATAAAACCAAGTATCAGTACATACTACTTTTTAATCAAAAGCCGGGGCGTTATTAATAAACACCATGAAAAAAGCATCTGAGGAAAATGGTTGAATAAAAAAGCAGTCAGGATATTATTAAAATTATGCAGGCCAATTAAAATTTTTAGCCCCATTGAGGGTTCTTCCTTTTTAGAGAGATGAACAGGAGCGGTGCCATGCAGATAGCAGGTGTTCACGAGCTGGCAATAGCCAACACAAAAGTATTTATCATTCAGGCGCAACAAAACGTGCTGGTTGATACCGGTTCAGGGCCTCTGCATGATGAGGTTATTGCCTTTCTGGAAAAGACCGGTTTTGCCTTTGAGAGTGAAGAGCAGAAAAAATTGATGAGGGTGGGGGCTTATGAAACGATTATCAGGTTTCTGCGGGAGAAAAAAATAACCATAGATGTTATCATCTGCACCCACTGCCACAGCGACCATACCGGCAACTTAAAACAGCTGAAAGAATATCTCCAGGTGCCGGTTGCCCTGCACAGGCTTGACATCCCGGTCGTTGAGGGCAGGGAGCAGCCTGCGCCGCCGGCCTTTATCCCGCCGGAGATCTTACACCATCTGAAGACTGCACCCTGCGCTGTTGAGCGCGCTTTGCAGGACGGGGAGTTTTTTTGCACTGACCTTCAAGTAATCCACGTGCCCGGCCATACCCCGGGAAGCATCTGTCTGCTCTACAAAAACCAGGCGCTTATAACCGGCGACTGTGTCATAGGTAAAAGCACGGGTTTCCCCGCGCCAGGCCCGGATGAATTAAATCCCCCGGTTAAAATGTACAGCAGGGACTATGACCAGGCGGTGAAAAGCCTGCACAAACTTCTTGCCTATGACTTTGATGCACTATTACCCAGCCACGGCGCTTCACTCCGGGAGAAGGGAAAAGAACAGCTTATCACCATGCTGCAGAAACTATAACAACAGGCTGTTGAAAAACAC
>JAPLIX010000588.1 GCA_026388865.1 Pseudomonadota bacterium
ATCGGCTACGTGTTCGGGTATCCCGAAAACGATCCCAAAGTAGTCAAACAACATCAAACGTGGCTGAACTCCCTGGCCCAACTCCCTGACAATTTAAAGCAGGACGAAGGAGTCAGGGCCATTTTATTGTTTTATGAGAGGAACGGCGTTTCGACCGTCAAGAACCATGTTTCATGGACTGAGTGCACAAAGCTAACATCGTGTAATATGACTTTCAGCTTAATCGACGACAACTTTCCCGTACCATGTCGTCCAGCGGTGCAAAACCACGTACGCGCCTTGGTGTCCCGGCCAAGCGTCCCCGACGAGGAGAAGGGCGGCAGGCCAAAGGTGTTTGCATATTGCTTGGTAACCGGTGAATACGGTGAGATTGCTAGAATACACGGACGCACCCCGATAGATAAGGACACCAAAAGCCTCGTGGCCTTTCAAAGGAATTCGGGTTACGACTCATTCGGCAAGGAGCAATGCTACAACGCACCGATATGTACAAAGGCTGAACATTCCTATACATCGGGCCTGAACATGCTGCTCAAATCAAAAGGACAGCGAGTCCAGATCGGCGATGCAGCGACCGTCTTCTGGACCGCCAAGTCTGTCCCTTTGGAAAAGGATGCCTTCTTTTTCTTTTCCGAACCACCCAAGGATGATCCGGACCGCAACACGGAAGCCATTAAAGCGCTATATCAAACAATCTGGAGTGGCGCCTATGTCGTACCCGAAGACAACACGAGCTTCTATACCCTCGGCCTTTCCCCCAACGCAGCCCGTATTGCTGTGCGTTTCTGGCATGTCGGCACAGTTAGAGAAATGGGGAAACGCTTCAAGCAACATGTTGACGACCTTGCCATCGCGCACGGTGTCAAGATAGACCCAGCCTTGCCAATAAGAAAACTTCTCCGCTCAATTGCGCCACAGGAAAAGGACGACAACATCCCTCCCAACCTTGCAGGTGATACCATGCGCGCCATCCTTGAAGGTACGCCTTACCCGGCAACGCTTCTTCAGGCTGCCATCAGGCGCAACCGTGCGGAGCAAAATGTTACGTATCCCCGTGCTGCACTCATCAAAGCCTGTCTAAATCGCACATTACGTTTTAATAACCCTACAAACGAAAAGGAGTTCACTATGTGCATCGATCCCGAAAACACCAATATTGGCTATCGGCTTGGCCGCCTCTTCGCCACGCTTGAAAAAATCCAGTCCGATGCCAACCCCGGCATCAATGCCACCATTCGTGACCGCTTTTACGGTGCCGCTTCCGGCTCGCCCGTGACGGTCTTTGGCAACTTGATGCGCCTTTCGAATCACCATCTGTCGAAGCTGGAGAAGGAGAAGCCCGGCCTGTTTGTAGTTCGCAAACAACTTATTGGGGAAATCATGTGCCCCATCTCCGATTTCCCTGCACACCTTAACATGGCTGATCAGGGCCGCTTCGCCATCGGCTATTATCACCAGATGCAGGACCTTTATACGAAAAAGACTGACAATCAATAACAACTTAATCCCAAATGGAAAGGAATACGACCATGAGCACACCAATAAAAAATCGCTACGACTTTGTTCTCGTCTTTGATGTTCAGGATGGCAACCCCAACGGCGACCCCGATGCCGGTAATCTTCCGCGTGTCGATCCTGAGACAGGCAGGGGACTCGTTACGGATGTCTGCCTTAAACGCAAGGTGCGCAACTATGTGCAACTGACCAAGGAGTGCAAAGATGGCTTTGATATTTTTGTAAAGGAGAAAGCAATTCTCGGAAACTTAATTGAAGAAGCTTACTCTCGTCTTGGAATTAATCTCGAAGAAGAACCTGCAGATCCAAAGGATGGCAAAAAACGTAATACAAAAAACAAAGGACAGGGGAATGAGGTTAATAAGGCTCGTGATGAAATGTGCCGGACTTTTTACGACATTCGTGCTTTTGGCGCTGTGTTAGCGATAGGTGCCAATGCAGGTCAAGTGCGAGGGCCTGTGCAGCTTACCTTTAGCCGTTCTGTTGATCCCATCGTCACGCTGGAGCATTCAATCACCCGTATGGCAGTTGCGACCGAGGCAGAAGCGGAAAAACAGTCCGGCGACAATCGCACTATGGGCCGCAAGCATACAGTTCCTTACGGCATTTATATCTCCCATGGTTTTGTTTCTGCGCATCTTGCCAATCAGACCAAGTTTTCGGAAGAGGATCTGAAGCTTTTCTGGAATGCACTGGAAAACATGTTTGAACATGACCGCTCTGCTGCGCGCGGCCTTATGGCAACTCGCAATCTGATTATTTTTAAGCATGATTCAGCATTGGGCAATGCCCCAGCTCATATGTTATTTGATCGTGTGCAGGTGAAGCGCAGGACTGATCTCACCAAACCAGCTCGAGAATTTTCTGATTATCAGGTGCTATTAGATGGTCAAGAACTAAAAGAAATAAAAAAAGAGGTGCCGGCGAATGCCTGACAACCAAGACACCCCCAAACTCATCCCGCCGCACGGCGGCTATCGGGACCTGCAATCCTATCAGATGTCGGAAATCATCTATGACGCTACGGTGGCGTTCTGCAACCGCTTCATTAATATCCGCTCCCGCACGCATGACCAGATGGTGCAGGCGGCGCGCAGCGGCAAGCAGAACATTGCCGAAGGCAGCATGGCCTCGGGCACGTCCAAGAAGACCGAGCTGAAGCTTGTGGGTGTGGCGCGGGCGAGTCTGGAGGAGCTGCTGCTTGATTTTCAGGATTATCTTCGGCAGCAGGGGCTGCCGCTGTGGGGCAAGGAGCACCCCAGGGCAAAAGAGGTCAGAAAACTGTGCTACGCACAGAATAGGGCCTATACGACGTATAAGCCTTATATTGAAAACAGCCCCCCTGAAGTGGCGTGCACCGCCATGGTCTGCCTGATTCACCAGGCAAACTACCTGCTCGATCAGCAACTGCGCGTTTTGGAGAAAGATTTTCTGAAAGAAGGCGGCTTTACCGAGAGGCTTTACCGCACCCGCTCTGAAATGCGCAAAAAGACAAAATAGGTCGTATATGACTTATGAGACTTATATGTATCCCGAAGACGATCTTATTCAGCTTTCTTCACTGCAGCATTATATATTCTGCCCCCGCCAGTGCGCACTGATACACGTGGAGCAGGTCTGGGCTGAAAACCGTCTCACCGCCGAGGGAAAAATCATGCACGAGCGGGTGCATGA
>JAPLIX010000099.1 GCA_026388865.1 Pseudomonadota bacterium
GCAATGGGGTTTGGCAAGAGAGAATTCGCAAGGCACCTGCCGTTCCACGAAGATCAAGCAGGTTTGTTGTGGCTAAAAAAACCCCCCTGCGCTTTCGTAATGACAGCACTATAAATTTTGGGGAAAGTCCTGATCATTGGCTGGAACCGTTTCTGCAGCGGTATTTCCTTGACTTTGTGCCCGTATATGTTAATTTTTACGGCCTACAATTAATGCCATGGATGCGGCTACGGAGGAAGAATTGAATGGATTATAAGGATACCATAAATCTGCCCAAAACTGATTTCCCGATGAAGGCAAGCCTTGCAGTCAAGGAGCCGGAGATGCTGAAAAAGTGGGAAGCAACGGGGCTCTATGAAAAAATTATTGCGCTCAACAACAGCAGCAGGAAATTTATCCTTCATGACGGTCCACCCTATGCAAACGGGCATATTCATATCGGCACTGCTCTGGATAAAATCCTGAAAGATATTGTCATAAAATCAAAGACCATGGACGGGCACCATACCAGGTATGTTCCGGGATGGGACTGCCATGGCTTGCCCATCGAACTGCAGGTGGAAAAGGAGCTTGGAAAAAAGAAGGGATCCATCCCCAAGGTGGAATTGCGGAAGCTGTGCAGAGAATATGCCGCCCGGTTCATGAGCATCCAGCGCGAGGAATTTAAGCGCCTCGGCGTGCTCGGGGAATGGGCTGACCCGTATCTCACCATGAGTGCAGATTACTCGGCCACTATTGTCAGGGAGTTCGGCAAATTTGTGCAGGCCGGCTCTGTCTATAAACGGAAGAAGCCCATTCAGTGGTGCGCGTCCTGCCAGACGGCGCTGGCTGAGGCTGAAGTTGAATACCAGGAACACCGCTCACCGTCGATTTATGTAAAGTTTCCCCTCATTTCAGATATCAGCAGCAAGCTGCCGTTACTGAAAGGGGAGAAGGTTTCGGTCGTTATCTGGACGACAACGCCATGGACCATACCGGCAAACCTGGCCATTTGCCTGCACCCGGACTTTGATTATGTTGCCGTACAGGCCGGGGACGAAGTTTTTATCGTTGCTGAGGGCCTGCTGCACCGGACCATGCTCACGCTGGGTATCGAGAACTTTGCAGTTAAAGAAACTTTTTCCGCAGCCGTCCTTGAGGGAATGAAGTGCCGGCATCCGCTCTACGGGCGGGAGTCGCTGCTGATCCTCGGCTCCCATGTCACCCTGGATGCGGGCACCGGCTGTGTCCACACAGCTCCGGGACACGGCCAGGAAGACTATGAGAGCGGGCTGAAATATAACCTAGATATTTACGCGCCGGTGGATGATGCCGGCCGTTTTGTCCCCGAGGTTGAGTTTTTCGGCGGCCAGTTCGTGTTTGACGCCAACGCCGCGGTTAATAAAAAACTGCTGGAAGCGGGCGCGCTGCTGAAAGAGGAGGAGATTGTCCACTCCTATCCCCACTGCTGGCGCTGCAAAAACCCGGTGGTGTTTCGCGCCACCGAGCAGTGGTTTATATCCATGGAAAAAAATGACCTGCGGAAAAAGGCGCTTGACTGCGTTCAGCAGGTGGACTGGATTCCGCCGTGGGGGCGGGAGCGCATGTACGGCATGATCGAGAACCGGCCTGACTGGTGTATATCACGGCAGCGGGTTTGGGGTGTGCCGATTGTGGCCTTTTACTGCAGCGACTGCAACGCGGTGCTGCTTGAAGTCGCGGTCATCAATCATGTGGCAGATCTTTTTGAAGAGCACGGCAGCGATGTCTGGTTTTCCCGTGAAGCATCCGAACTGCTCCCACCAGGCGTGAAGTGCGGCCAGTGCGGATCAGGTGCGTTCAGGAAAGAGACTGATATCCTTGACGTGTGGTTTGACTCCGGCGTAAGCCATGCAGCGGTTCTTGAGAAGCGGCCCCAGCTTGGCAGCCCCGCTGACCTGTACCTGGAAGGAAGCGACCAGCACCGGGGCTGGTTCCACAGCTCACTCCTGGTAAGTGTCGGCACCAGGGGCCGCGCGCCCTATCGCGCGGTGCTCACCCACGGGTTTGTGGTTGATGGCAAAGGCGAAAAGATGGCCAAATCCAAAGGAAACGTGATCTCCCCGGAGGAGGTCATCAAGCAATATGGCGCAGAAGTGCTGCGCCTGTGGGTAGCCTCAGAAAACTACCGTGAGGACATGCGCATATCGCCCGACATCCTGAAGCGGCTTTCTGAAGGGTATCGAAAAATCAGAAACACCTGCCGGTTCCTGCTTGGCAATCTCTGTGACTTTGACCCGGCTGTGCACAGCGTCCGGTATGAAAACCTTACGGAGCTTGACCAGTGGGCACTGCATCAGCTGCAGGCGCTTGCCGCCCGGGTGCTTAAAGCGTACCGGGCATATGAGTTTCATGCCGTGTACCACAGCATCAGCAACTTCTGCATTAATGATATGAGCGCGGTGTATCTCGATATTTTAAAGGACCGCCTCTACTGCTCAGCCCCCGCTGACCCGTCGCGGCGTGCCGCCCAGACCGTTCTCCATATGGTGCTTGAAAGCCTGCTGCGGCTCTGCTCGCCGATACTCTCCTTTACTGCTGATGAGGCCTGGAATTATCTTCCGCATCAGGCCGGCAGGGCAGAGAGCGTGCATCTTGCGTCTTTTCCCGTGCTGCCGGAGCACTATAATCACCGCGGGATTGCAGAGCGCTGGAATATTCTGCTGCAGGTGCGGGACCGGGTGCTCAAAAGTCTGGAGGAGGCGCGCGCGGCAAAAAAGATCGGCAATGCCCTGGAGGCAAGCGTGGCGCTGCGTGTTCAGAAAAAGCTGTACCTCCTGCTGCAGGAATACGAGCAGGAACTCCCCGATCTTTTTATCGTTTCCCAGGTCACCCTCGAAAGAAAAGAAGGCGGCGGCGATGCTTCCTTTGAAAACCTGGTTGCTGAAGGCGAGGTAGAGATTACTGCTGCTGCCGGGGAAAAGTGCGGGCGCTGCTGGAAATATTCTCCCCACGTTGGCGCGCACGCAGCACACCCTGCAACCTGCGAGCGGTGCGCAGCGGTTCTCGCGTCACTTGATGGGACCAGCGCGTGAAAAAATATCTGTTTATAGTGAGCGTCCTACTCTCAGTTATTGTGCTGGACCAGCTGACCAAGCTTGCGATCTGCCGGACCCTGCCGCTCCATCATCAGATAGAAGTCAGCCGCAATTTTTTTCACATCGTTCATATCCGGAATCCGGGCATCGCGTTCGGGCTTTTAACCGATGCAGGAAGCCGCTACCGCATTCCCCTGCTGATCCTTATCTCGGGGGTAGCGGTCTTTATCATTGTCTATTTTCTCTCGCAGATAAAAGACGGCTCGCGCTTGCAACTGCTCTGCTTTTCCCTGCTGCTGGGAGGTGCTGCCGGAAATCTGATTGACCGGTTTCGCTTTGGGGCGGTTGTTGACTTCATAGATCTCCACTGGTATTCTTCATTTCACTGGCCTGCCTTTAATGTTGCAGACTCTGCTATAACGATTGGTATCTGCCTGCTTGCCCTTGATATGCTGCTTGACACGAAAAACAAAAAACAGCGTCACGCTGCAGGATAAAACTCAAGCAATGCACCCGATCATTTTTGAGACCCCCTACTTTTCCATAAAGGCCTACGGCCTGTTTGTGGCTATGGGCTTTCTTGCCGGACTGGGCTTTGCTCTGAGGGAAGCGCGGCAGCAGGGGCTTGATCCCCAGCCCATCCTTGACCTTGCGTTTTACATAATACTTGCCGCAATCATTGGCGCGCGGCTTTTTTACGTGCTGACCAATCCGGATTCCTACCTGCATAATCCGCTTGATATCCTGAAAGTGTGGCAGGGCGGGCTGACCTTCTTTGGCGGGTTTATTCTCTCCTTTATTGCCGGCGTTGTATACATGAGGCGCCACCGGATGGCGGTCTGGAAGACCTTTGACCTGTTTGCGCCGGCCCTTGCCTTGGGTGATTTTTTCGGGCGCGTCGGCTGCTTTTTTGCGGGCTGCTGCTACGGGCGGGAGTGCAGCTATCCCTGGGCCGTCACCTTCACCGACCCGCAGAGCCTGGCCCGGATCGGCGCTGCCCTGCACCCGACGCAGCTCTATTCATCCCTTGCTTCGCTTGCCACGTTTCTGCTGCTGTGGGCCTGGAGCAGCAGAAAAACCTTTGACGGCCAGCTGGCACTGCTGTGGATTTTTTTCTACTCTTTTTTCAGGCTCATCATAGAATATTTCCGCGGCGATCCCCGCGGCTGCCTCGTACTGGGAACGTTTGCCGTTTCTCAGGTGCTAGCCGCAGTCCTCGTCGTTGTCTCTCTTATTATGCTGGTGGTGCTGAAGAATAAAAACCATTCCTCATAGTTTTTCCCCGTTGCTGCTACAACCGCCTTTCATGGTCTTATCCTTGATGTTCCCCATTAATAGTGGTTATTTTTTGTTTTGGCCACTATATAGGGTATTTTTTACTTGACGAAAATTTTACCTTTGATAAAAGGATAAGCACCGCCGAGATCGCAGAAAACGCAGAGAGGATTTCTGTGTTCTTTTTTAAATAAGTAATAATGATTTTTTTTGTTACCTCTGTGGTGATAATTTTAAAACAAAACCAAGGAGGGCTTTCATGCGCATAATTGCTGTTGCAAATCAGAAGGGCGGGTGCGGCAAGACCACAACGGCCATCAACCTCGCCTATTCCCTGTCTCTCAGAAACCAGCGGGTGCTGCTGATTGATTGCGACCCGCAGGCACACGCTACCATGGGTCTGAAGATAAGGCCGTCAGAACTTGAGGGCACGATGTATGACGTGTTGAGCCCGCATAAAGACGAACACGCCGGGATCGATACCATTGCGGTTGCGATAAATGAACATTTCAGCCTGGCACCGTCCAGTGTCATATTGAGCGCTGTTGAGCAGGAGCTGGCAGGAACAGCGGGAAGGGAAGACCGGCTGCTGCAAGCGATTGCCAGACTTAAAACTCCTTATAATTTCCTTATCATTGACTGCCCTCCCAGCATCGGGCTGCTCTGCTTTAATGCGCTCCGGGTAAGCCAGGAGGTTATTATCCCTATTGATATGAGCCTCTTTTCTCTGCGCGGGGTGGCCAAGCTGATAGAAATAATAATGCTGCTTAAGGATAAGCTGGGTCATGATATTGTCTCCCGCGCACTCGTCACCATGTTTGACAGCAGGACTAAATACTCGCGCCGGGTTCTGGAAAAGGTTACCGAGGAATTCGGCGAGAATGTGTTTAATACCATCATCCGCTACAACATCAGGCTCCGGGAAACGGTTGACTACGGCCTGCCCGTGGGGATGTATGACAAGCGCTCAAACGGGCACTGTGACTATGAACGGCTGGCGGAAGAGGTATTACACGCAATGGCAAAAGGAAAAGATGCTGACGGTGCCACGGCAGCTCTTTCTCACGACATGCTGCAGCGCGCGGAAAATTATATCGACATGGTTATGAAGGACCCGGAAGCGGAAGATCAGCCGGCAGCAGACGCAGATGAATGTTTCCCCGCTGCCCTCAAATCCTCTTACCCGGAAATGGTGCAGGCCATGGAATTCGGCTCCGAAGACGGTCTCGCAGAGAATGAGCCGGAGTTTGAGGAGTACCAGGAATAGCGCAGAAAACTGCTTTTGCAACAACCTGTTAGTCTCTTAAAACTAAATTTCTTGCGAAAAGGGAAAGAAATAATTAAAATCTGGAACTCAAGAAATCAGGAAATTTTTGTTTTTCCCTTTGTGATCTCCCGAGTTCCAGATGCAATCTTCTTTTAGTCTTTGCGGTTAACTTTGGTGCCGGATTATCCGGGTTAGGATGGATTGTAACCATGACTGATGAAAGGTTGGAAAACATGGAAAAAGATTAGGTTCATTCGTGTTTAAGTTGAAAGACGTGGATTCAACAGTCCACAGTGCTGATGAATTTTCAGTAAAAAGTATTTCACATCACGATAGCCATACGCCATTCGTTTGAGTCTTTTTATCTTGTTGTTGATTCCCTCAGAA
>JAPLIX010000436.1 GCA_026388865.1 Pseudomonadota bacterium
ACCGCCGGACTACCCTTTATATTCAAACACCACCGTAGAACTATTAAAGATGCCAGCCCATTTTTAACCGGGCACATTAGAATTTTCTAATGCTGCTTTAATGTTTCTTTAAGGATTATTCTGTTATACTCACGCACATAAACGCTCCTTGTGTGAACAGGGGGAAACAACACCACAAAGAAAGGAGGTGGAGAGATGAAAAAATTAATCGTAGCAGTAGCATTTTTGTTTGCATTCTCTCTTACCGGTATGAGCTTTGCGGCAGAACCGGCAGCACCTGCAGCAGAAAAGCCCAAAGTAGAGGAAAAAGCACCGGTAAAGGCAGAGAAGAAAGCAAAGAAGGCCAAGAAGTCCAAAAAGGCAGAGAAAAAGCCCGAAGAGAAGAAGGAAGGCGAAGCAGCTCCTGCCGCAAAGTAAAAAGTTTTATTTTGCACTGCTGTTTAGTATAATAAAGGGACACCATGAGATACGGTGTCCCTTTATTGTTTTGTGTGCCTGCCGGTTACTCTAGCGGTATCACCTTCACGCCATACATGCCGGACGGCAGATAGGCCGCGTCATTGATGACCTTGATCTGCGACGGGTAGGAATCGGTCCGGTAAAATGTCTCAAACGTTGGTTCACCGGGGTTATCAAGCCCGTAGATGATAATACCGCCAAAGCCGGAGTAGGTGTAAAGGAACAGCTTATTCTGAACCGCATCAACAATATCAGCGCTCTGCACCTGGAGAGCTTGCGATGACGGGAACTGAATACTCCCCGGATCGGAGAGATCCGCGGTGACCAGCGTTCCATCATACTGGCATGAGCTGTAATCATCAGAGCATGCCGAGTGGTTTATGACATAGTAGGCTTTCTCGTTCTTAATTGTCACACTCCCGCAGTAAAACGATTCATGGCTGTCAGCCGGTGCCGGCACGATCTTTTCCCGGTCGCGCACGTATGCCTTGTCCCCGATGGGCTCAAGGGTATTCAGATAGACCTCATACTGGTAGCTTTCCGGCGTCGCTGCATACTGATAGTCTATGGTATAGAGGTATTTCCCGTTTGCTGAACTCCCTGCCACATAGCCGGGGATATTG
The DNA here is from genome assembly GCA_026388865.1 of Pseudomonadota bacterium. Lineage (GTDB taxonomy): Bacteria > Desulfobacterota > WTBG01 > CAIYCZ01 > CAIYCZ01 > JAPLIX01. Next base: position 1,083 of record JAPLIX010000436.1, read on the forward strand.
ATGCTTTCCGAGACGGCCGGGTTATTGCTATCGGTAAAATCAACCACCTTAAAATAGCACTTGTAATACTGCATGCCGGCATTACCTGCGGTAATGGGCTCAGCGTAGGAGATATATGCTTTAGGGCCTATCCACATAATAGATGTTGGCGTGCCTGCCTTTAACGCAACTTTGATGGCTGATGCCAGCTGCGGTTTCTGCTTTTTTGATACGTCGACGGCCTTCATAAGCACCGTGCATGAAGTGCCCATGGGGTTCTCGTAACTGTATTCATATCCCGTATAGACGAGCGCGGTGTCAGAGAGCTTCTCCACCTCGGCAGACTGGCCATACGGGTAATAACGGGGCTGCATATAGAGCCAGTAATAGCTGTTGAACCCGGGAATCTCGAGTGACCCGAGCGTGGTAAAGTCAGTGCCATCATAAGACAAGGTTTTTACGCTGATGAGGTTCCCCTGTTTCTCATCATAGCGGTAGCCGGAGAGCAGGGTACAGTTCTTCATTGAAAAAAGCCGGTCAAATGAGCCTTGCAGGTCCAGTGTCTTAAGAGGCTCCGGTGTATCCGGATTCTTCAGCGGAACAACTGAAAGCCTGCTGTGTGCCTGGTTATAGGAATACCACCGGGTATCTGCTGAAAGCTCAAGCGCGGTGTCTTCAGTAAGGTCGCTGATATCAACAGCGTTACGTGCCAGCTCAAGCATTTTTATGATTGCGGGCTGGTCCCGGTTGCTGATATCTACCGTCTGCAAGGCTTCGTTGGAAACCGTGAGGATGGTACTGTTATCATAGGGAAGGGCGCGTTCAATCCACCCGGCATGGTCAATGAGGCCTCGCTTGGTAAGACCCTTTTTCGCGCTGTCATAAAAATAATCTATGAGCTGCACGCCGGAGATGTCGCTGCTGTCCGTGTATGACCATGAACTGAACGGCACCAGAATGAGCTGCAGGTCATCAAGCACCTTGAACGCTTTATGCATATTATTGATATCTGCCGGCAGCCAGCCGTAGCCTTCGCCCACCGTCACCCGCTGCACCAGCACGGGGTTATCAATGCGGGCCACATCAAAAAGAGAAACAGCAAGGGTTGTCATGCCATTAACATCGTCATGGCCAAGTGCCACCAGGTGGTCGGCCCTCGGCTCGATATAGTCGATCCAGCCGGACATTTGAATTTCCGCAAGCTGGCGGGGCTGCGCAGGGTCTGTAAGATCAAGAGTGAAGAGCGGGTCCTTTCTCTCATAGGTAATTGCGTAGGCGGCTTCGCGGTCAAAGCGCACTGACATGAGGGCTTCAGGCCGGTCAATTTTCAGGGTGAGGCTTGAGACCGGAGTTATGGTCTCAAGGCCGTCAACCTTATAGATATAGAGCGACGGGTATCCATTGCCCCAGTACTGTTCAGGGGTTATTATCCGGAAGTAGCCGTTATAATAGTCCATCTGCCACCGGTTCATCACCACGCCGGGAACGGTAAAGGTCATGCCCTTCCTGATCGTTCCCTGTTCATCTGCGATATCGATACCGGTAATATCAGTGGCATTTTTTTGCACCCAGTTACCAGTACTGTCCGTATATCCCGACCCATATTGGGCGAGAAATATGGCATCAGCGGTGACGTGCACGGCATTCTGATATGAGTTGCTGGTCATGGGGAATGACATCTGATCCACAACTTTTACCTGTGCAGGATCGGCGATAGAAATGGCGGATATGGAGGTATGGTTCCCGTTCTCCGGTGTCTTGGAGTAGTAATACGAGTATTGGTTGGCAACCACATAGAGAATAGAGCCGACCAGCCGGGTGTCGGTAATAGAGCCGTCGATGTCAATCCCGCCTGTTATCTGCGGGGCTGCGCGGTCACGGACATCCACTGCTACAATCCGGCTGCCCTGAAATGATTCGGCTGAAGCCTTTACGGTATCGTACCAGCAGTTGAAATAATTGGAAATAACCACATAGGCAGTGCCATTGCGCACATACAGCTCAACCGGGTATCCATAGACCGGTACGGTTGAGAGCAGCGCCGGAGTATTTTTGTCAGCAATATCTATAAGCTGCAGTCCCCGGTACTGGTTCAGCACAAACAGCGTATTTTCATACTGCTTGACAATATCTCCTTCCTCAATGGTCCGCTCATTATCCTTTACCTCACCACCACCTCCGTCTCCGGGCGGGCCGGCGCCTCCAAATCCCCGCCCGCGCTGGGGCAATGCTGAGGAGAAATCGCTTTGTCCTTCATCGCGCACAAAGGCGGCCACAATCCAATGGCGCTGATTTGGATGGGTCCCTGCGAGAGCCCGTCAACCCGTACCTCCTGCACCCGATAGCCTTTATCCGGTGTTATAATGAATGTTTGACTGCCTCCGGCACCGGCCTTTATCCATCCCGATGGTGATATAGCCCCGTGCAGCCGCGCCACGGCCCGGATCAGATACGACTGCTGCTGCGCATTGCCTGCCGAGGGATACAAAATGACAGAGAAAACGATAGCCGCTACAATAACTCTTGTTTTCTGCATCGGCATTACCTCATGTTGTATGGTGGAACAGGTATGGTAACTACCCTGCTGAATAGTACCTATACAATTATAACACAACTCTATTCTAATAGTTTTTGAAAATACCAGCGCCGGGATACTTTGATGGTATGTGAATAAAAAGAGTGAAGAGCGCGCTCACGTAATTATGAGCAGTAATGATGGATATTCTAAGAAAGGAATTTCTTAATCTCTTCCGGGGTCAGGCCGGCCTGCTCCCGCAGGGAAGCAATCCGGATGTCATTTTGAGCGGGTGCTTTTTCCCGGCTCCCTTTCTCCTGTACCAGGAGCGGTTCAAAGTAGAAACCGTGCTCAAGGTCCGATTCCAGATACCGGTATCTGATAACAGCAAGGGGAATAGTGTTGTTGATAAATTCAAAGGCCTCGATAAAGGCTGGTGGTGAATCAGGAACTATATAGATGATGCCCGGCATGAGCCGCTGGTCAATGGAAAGCGATTCGTCTTGTTTTCCCCAGGTTAAAACATTGTTCATGGTCCATTTAAGGTGCGCAAGCGAGCGATAGAGAAGTCCTTCTTCAAACTGGCGGGCAAGCTCCACAACATAGAGCCGTTTTTCTTCATTCATGCCGAGGAGAAATTCTTCACCGGGGATTTCGCGCGCCGGCAAAAAGGTAAAACCATGAGCTACTGCCCCGGGGCTGCTGAGAAGGTGAGCGACGAGCAGGCTCCGGTCTGCCGGTTCCGCCTTTCTAAAGGTCGCTGTTTTCCTGTTATCTCCTGCCATCACCGGCTCCAGCGCTGTTGCCTGCTTGCATCGTAGGTAACTCCCATTTCCTGACCACTGGTAACGAACAGTTTTTCTGTAAACCCGGGTTCCTGAGACTCACGCGTTTTCTGCTGCCGGGTATTTTTCGTGAACACGCGTTCACTGATCTCCTGCAGGCGCTGTGCCGCAGCACCATCAGACGGCAGCGCAGTTTTCCGCAGGATCGAATTAATAACGTCAGCGTCCCAGGGGAAATAACCATAAGAGTTGAGTGATCTGCCGAGAAACTGCTGCGCCGCTTCCTGCAGTTTTTTAAAACCCCGCAGCGCTGCATCTTCCGGTCCGGTCATTATGACACTGATGCGGGGCTGCGGTGCGGCGATCTGATATATCATTTTGACCGTACTGTAGGCATTAATGAGCTGCGCCGGCTCAGTGCCGGAAATGATTATAGTTTCATCCGCAGCCTTAAACAGGGCTTTGGCATTAGCGCTGAACCCGATAGCGGTGTTAATGAGAATAATATCAGCGTTGCGCCCGGCCTCAGAAATCTCCTCTACGATGGGGTTTTGTTCCTCCGGCCAGGGTGACGTGAGAACCGTTACATCCATATCGAGCGTGAACATCTGCAGCGCATAAGGGCCGGGTTCCGGCTGGCATGCGCTGTTTTTCAGGGCGTGCAGCTTCAGCGAGGAAAGAAAATTCATGCTGGGAAAGCTCAGGTCGGCATTGATGACCAGCATCTGCAGGCCTTTTTGGACGCAATCCAGGCACAGGTTAAAGGTGAGAAATGAATTGGCAAGCGGCCGGTCAGGACAGCACAGGGCAATTGCATAGGGTAATTTCGGGGATTTTTCAGCAGCCGTTTCAAGCGACGGATCAGTGCGATCTTTTTCTTGAGAAGGGTTGATGGAAAAAAAACGACGGGATGGAGCAGTCGTTCCATCTTCCGTTGGCTGGCTGCCGGGCAGCCCCGCATCTATATCAGCAGTAGAGGCTTGCTGCGGGGCAGCAGCTGATTTTTCGTGGTCTTGATTTCTGGAGAGGAAAAGATGGGCATAGTCCTGAAGTGCGCGCCCCGGCTTTTTATTATGCTTCATCATCGCCCCTCTTTTTAGGGTGAATTTATGAACAGTAACCGTATGATGCGATTAAAAATAGCAGGCAATTTATCTGATACTTAATCGTGCGCATTGAAATATTAATATGCGATAAAATTCGATTGCATTCATATATACAAAAAAACAAATCTTTCTGTCAAGAGAAAACAATATCAGGACTTTCCCCAAAATTTATAGTGCTGTTGATACACACGCCGCCGAGGTCGTGACGCAAGCCACTAAAAATATTGTTGTGGCGTTTAAAACCCCCTGCGCTCGTGTTCCACTGCTCTATCCTATCCTTTCACTGCGGTCATGCCGTTACCCTGTTTTCCATGCCTTAATTTTGGGGAAAGTCCTGAAAACAATATATAGTATGTTTTTATTTTAGATAAACAATATGCAAGTATAACCTGTAAAACATGAACGCAGCTGAAAAAAATAAAATTTCAGGCATTGCAGGATTTCTGGTTTTCTTTTAAAATAGAGAGAAATAGATAGCAGAAAAAACAAGAAGGGGGTTTTGAGTATGGATACGAGTGCCTATATTTTCGTAGAGGTTATCCAGGGTAAATCACGGGAGGTTTCTAACGCAATCGCGCAGGTCGACGGGGTTGCTTCCTCTCACATTGTCACCGGTCCCTATGATATTATCGTGTTTGCCAGTGCCCAGGATATACAGGTTCTCTGGGGCAGGATCATATCGAGCATTCAGGCAATACCGGGAGTGGTGAGGACCATAACCAATATTGTTGCAGAGTAAATCGGGATTTGTGATGGAAAGTTTTTTTGTCGCTAATCCCGAACCCCCAATCCCTATTTATCCAGCACAGCTCTCACTTTTTTCAGCAGCTCGGTAGGTGAGACGGGCTTCAAAATAAATTCAAGCCCCTTTTCCAGAAGACCCTGTTTATGAACTATGTCCGCGGTGTAGCCGCTGGTGAAGAGGGCTTTAACCGCGGGCTCTATTTTCCGCATCTCTGCATAAGCCTCCCGGCCGTTCTTGTTCGGCATTATGACATCAAGGAGCAACAGGTTGATGGTATCGTGGTGCTCCCTGAACAGCCCCACCGCTTCGTCACCATCAGCTGCCGCAAGCACCGTATAGCCAAAGTCCTCAAGAACCCGCCTGATGAGTTTTCTCAGGTCGTCATCATCTTCTGCCAGCAGTATTGTTTCGCTGCCGCCTGCGAGCACCGGCGGACGGGCAATGGTTGATGGCTGAACAGCAGGGCCTGATGGATTTTTGACCAGGGGCAGATATATTGTAAAGGCTGTGCCCCTGCCGAGTTCGCTATAACAGTTAATAAAGCCATTGTGCTGCTTGACAATCCCCTGCGCGGTTGAAAGCCCGAGGCCGGTACCTTTCCCCACCTCCTTGGTGGTGAAGAACGGCTCAAATATCTGCTGCTGCGTCTTTTCATCCATGCCGCTGCCGCTATCGCTCACCGTGAGCAGGATATATAGGCTGGACTTTCCGTACCCGTGGGCCCTGATAAATCCCTCATCCATTTCCGTCACGTCGGTTGCAATAGTCAGACAGCCGCCCGCCGGCATTGCGTCGCGCGCGTTGGCGGCCAGATTAATCAGTATCTGCTCGATCTGGCCGGCATCTGCCACCACCGTGGTATCCTTGTCTGACAGCACGGTTTGCAGGTTAATATCCTCGCCGATGATGCGGTGCAGCATATTTTCCACATTGATGACGATTGCGTTTATTTTGACCGGCTGCGGATTAATGATCTGTTTTCTGCTGTAGGCAAGAAGGCTGCGCACCAGCGCCGCGGCCCGCTCGGCTGACGTCAGTATCTGGTTGACATGATTTTGCAGCGGGTCATCCTCCTTCAGCTTTGCCTGCAGCAGGCTGCCATAGCCCATAATTGCCGTGAGAATATTATTAAAGTCATGGGCAATGCCCCCTGCCAGATGGCCCACCGCCTCCATTTTCTGGGACTGGTAGAGCTGTACCTGCAGACGTGCTTTCTCCTGCTCTGCCTGTTTGCGGTCGGTAATATCCCGGATGACGGCAACAGCCCCGGTGATGCTGCCGTCTCGGACATCCAGCGCGGTAATATTCATTTCGACCGGGACCAAGCCGGTGTCTTTTTTAACGATAGCTAATTCAACATTTTTCAAAAAGCCCTGCGTACGCAGATCATGCATCGCTTGCTGCCCGTATTGCATGATTTTTTCGTCAGTCTGGAATAGTTCGACAACATGCCTGCCGGTCAAATCTGCAACGGCAGAGCCGGTCATTGAGGTAATTGACAGATTAACCCTGGTTATGTATCCACGGGCATCAGTGACGATGATGCCGTCAGAGGTGGTGTTGAATATGTTCTCGAGAAAATCTCTGGTACTGATAAGCTCCTGTTCCGCCTGATGGCGCTGTATGGCGCTGCCGATGCTGCCTGCAAGCGTCAAGAGAATGGATATTTCGCTGTCCGGCCAGGGGCGCTCTTTTTTACAGTCGTCAAAACCGATGAACCCCCAGAAGGTGTCGGCGATGATAATAGGCACCAGCAGGATAGAGAGAATATTTTTCGGCTCAAGAATCGTGCGGATAGAATCGGGGAACTCGCGGGTCAGGCCTTTAACCGGTGCGCCGTGCGCCATGGTTTCGTGCCAGCCGGAGAAATGCGTATA
>JAPLIX010000051.1 GCA_026388865.1 Pseudomonadota bacterium
TCCGGGTCATATTCCACATAGCCCCCGGCTGCCATTGCCGGGAGCCACTCAGCCACGTAGCGCTCGGCAGTCTTGGTGCGTCCTGCCAGTTCTTCGGCGGTAAGCAATCCGGCACCGGCCATTTCCTTGAACAGCCCGAGTTTCTCGCCGATGAGCACCAGCGGCGCGTGAAACGTGGCACCGATATCTTCGATAACCTTCTGGATTATTTTATTCAGTTTGGTTTCATCAATGGGCATCTCTTCACCTCGGCGTAATGGTCAAAATTCCTGTCTCACATCTATGTCTGCCGTTACCTTTACCGGTGATCCGGCATCTTGCTTTTTCCCTGCTGTTACTATACATTGAAGGCATCAAGAGCTTTTATAACTTCTCCTACATGGGTGAAGGCCGGCCCTCCGCCCATGAGCACGGCAACTCCTGCCGCCTCCATTATTTCTTTGCGCGTTGCGCCGGCCTCAATTGCTTTCTGGACGTGAAGATATATACATGGCGTGCAGTGCTGGGCCACGGCAATGCCAAGGGCCACAAACTCCTTTTCCTTAGTCGTTAATGCCCCCGGCTCCAGGCTTTTGCTAACCAGCCCCTGAAAGCTCTTTACTACCTCGGGGATATCACGGGCCATTTTCTGGGTTGATCTGATAAACTCTTTGAAATAATTCTGCACTTCATTTTCCATGGATGTTCTCCTCTCTTGCGAAACCTTATATTATTTTTAATTTTACAGCCTGCGCAGCTCATCTTTTTTCCCTGAAAAAGATTATCATTATCTATCAGGTTATTGAAAAAGCAGTTTTCTCCCAGGCTGGTCAAAAACATCCGGATGCAAGGCGCGCGAAATCATGAGGAATGAGGCGTACTGTATAGTACGTCGCAATGACGAATGATGAGCGCAACACAACAGACGGGTGTTTTTCAACAGCCTGCTATGACTATTTTTTCATTGGCTTGACCAGATAGTACTGGTCTCTCTCAAATGCCTTGACAATAACAGCGCCGATACATGGCCGTACCAGGAGTGCCTCTTCCTGAGTATTGATGAGATTAAACATCTCCACACAGCACGTGCTCATATGCACTGAATCAGATATTGAATACGGAATATTGCCGAATTTTTCACCGCTTCGATAGGCGGGACAAACAAAGTTTGCATGCACTGCAGTCCATGTGCACAGCAGGTCTTCAAAGGTACTGATCTGGGCCCCGAACACTTTTCCCAGCCCTTTGACAATCGCTTCCCCCATTTCTTTCGGAAACGCTCCCCAGCCCTGCGGCTGGCGGGTTTGATAATCAGGGTTAGCGGCAAGCGCCTTTTGCTCCTCCGGCGAGGGAAGGTATGGCGGATCAAACGCGACCGGCTCAATAGTTGTCTCAAGAAATTGATTAAATGGTTCAGCAAGTGCCTGAGAGGTTACAACAAGATATTTGCCTGCATGTTGAGATGCCTGGTACCACGGTGCAGCATCAAATCTGCAGATCACCGACCAGGTTGCAGGTTCGGCATAGCCAATCTCTGCAAGCAGTATCTCACAGGGGTTCTGTTTGGCACGCGCCATCTCAATCCCCTGAGCCTGCAGGTGCGCTTTGAGCTGCTCAAGATGTTCTTCGGTAAGCCAGTAACAGTATTTCCATGGTTTCTTTACGTGCTCATTCATTGGCAGCTCCTTTGTTAACAAAGTGAGGAAAGTTAGCGCGACCCTTCGGTCTTTTCACCGGAACCTGTTACGCTTCACATCTAACGGATCCCTTTCACCCCAAGCCACTCTTTTTCCATTTTTCAGAGTCGCCCCGATTCAAGAAAGCTAAAGTATCCCGTCCTATTGAAGATGATGTGGTCCAGTAACTCGATTCCCACAATTGCTCCCGCAGCCTTAAGCTGGGCTGTGATGGTGATGTCGCTCGGTGATGGTTCAAGTCCGCCGCTGGGATGGTTATGCGCGACGATGACTGCCGAGGCGCGGTCAAAAAGTGCGTCCGCGAAAACTTCGCGTGGGTGTACGGGACTGCGATCAACCAGACCAATCGAAACGACGCGGATGTTCAAAATCTCGTTCGCCCCGTTAATGGTGGCGCAGAGAAAATGCTCCTGTTTCCGGTCGGCGTAGTGCCGGACGTGTGGCAGCAGATCGGCAGGAGTTTCAATCTTCACGCCCTCGGGCTTGATTCGGCGGCGGGCAAACTCAATCGCCGCAAGAATCAATGTGGCTTTCGCATCACCCACGCCTTCAAACTTCGTGAGATCTTCCGCCTGCACTTCCAGGCCCTTCTCGTCAATGAGCCGCGCCAACTTTCCGGCGAGCGTCATAACATCCATCCCCGGCGTGCCTTTTCCCAGCAGAACCGCCAGCAATTCCTGATCGCTCAAGGCGAGAGCGCCTTTGCGCAGGAGCTTCTCTCGCGGTCGGTCGGCTTCGGGAATTTGATTAATGGTCTTGCTCATAGTTTTCATGCCGCTACTGATAAATGGTTCTGAATCACCGTGACCGCCATGATGTCGAAGATGCCGCCAGTGTCCGTGTATTTTGGATCGGTCAATTCCTCGTAGCGCCCACGACCATCGTAGGCTATCTGTATTTCCCCGTTGACCTGCCCTCGATAAGCCCCTTCAAGATATAGACGATCTTCCCGGTGCGCGATAACAGTACTGTGGATGACCGGATCAGCGACCTTTTCTTCGGTAACCTGCTTGATGTAGAGTGCCTCCTCGTCGCTGATGTCGAACCGAGATTTGATCTCTGCGATCATGTCCTGAACGGAAACCTTCTTAGGCGGCGGGCCCGAGCCCTTTTTCCCTTTACCCGGTTTGAGTTTGATTGTTCCACCGCCACTCTCCACGCCCTGATACTCAACAGCGGCCTTAATGACTTCCGTCTGGCGAATCTGTTTCATCAACTCAGACACGCTGCCTGCCTTGATGAGCTGCGGGCCGACGTATTCCCCGAACGTAGCGAACTCTTTGATCTCCGGCGCATAGGTAAAAAAGCAGGTGAGAAAATGAAAGCTCTTCACAAAGCGGGCAAGCAGGTACACGAACGTCTTGCGCTTTTCCAGGTCTGTTATTTTGGCGTGAAAGCGAATCCTCAGAGCATTAACCAAGAATTGCACCTGGGCATCCGTGCCCGTGACGATAAGCTTTACGAAATCCACAGCATCTTTCTGCGTGAACACATCCGCCGCTATAATTTCGCCGTACAGTTTCTGGCACAGCTTCTGGTCCGGCTCTTCCGGCTCGAAGGGCGTGCCTTTTCGGTATTTGACGAACGCCTTGAGGATCGCCTTGGCGTTGTTGGTGAAGTCCACGACCACGACACGATCCTTGCCTTCGTGGCAGCGGTTCAGCCGTGACAGTGTCTGCACTGCGTTGCGATCTACGACCGGCTTGTCGAGGAACATCCCAGCAAGCAGCGGTTGGTCAAACCCCGTCTGAAACTTATTGGCCACAATCATCAGGCGATAGTCGTCGCCTTCAAACCGCTCCTCGATCAACTCGCCGTCCTTTAATTCGTTGATAGCGTGCTCGCTGATCGGCGCGTTGTTTTCCGGATGCACAAAGTCAGAAAAGGCATAGAGTGTCTTATAGTCAGCACCGCGCTCCTTGAGCTTTTCTTTTATGATCTCAAAATAACGCAGCCCGGCAACGCGGGAGGTGGTCACAATCATTGCTTTAGCGCGTCCGTTGATAAGCGGCATCACGTCCTTTTCGAAGATACGCAGCATCACCTCTGACTTATATTGAATAAGCCCGTCGTCCTGAAAAGCGACATTCTGGAGCGCCTTGGCAACAACACCCTTGGGATAGAGCTTCTCCTCGTCTAACTTGGGAACGATTGGGCAATGCAGGTTGTAGAGCGTCTTGTAGGAAATGATGCTGGCCGCCACATCCACGATATAGCCTTCGGCTATGGCCTCGGCCTCGCTGTACGTGTCGAAGGGTTCACCAAATAAGTTGACGGTAGCCGGTGCAGGTGTGGCGGTAAACGCAACAATCATCTGATTGATATCATGCTCGCGGATTACTTTAGCGATTTGCTCATCCGGGTCCAGCTCGGGTGCGTCGGCATCTGGTTCGTCCTTCTTGCGAAACGGCAACCTAATGGCCGCCCCCATCTGCCCTTCCTGCGAGCGGTGGGCTTCGTCAATCAGGAAGGCTACTCACAGCTTTTTAAGGTCAGGGTTGTTTTCGATTTCATCTAACACCCAGGCGAATTTCTGTTGTGTGGTGACGATGATCGGTTTTCGTTGTTCAAGAAAGCGCGGCAAATCTTCAGCTTTCCGCGCCAGGCCAATAACATCCTGAAGATGAGTGAAGTTCGCGATATCATCTTTTATGTTTGTGTCGAGGGACTTTCGGTCGGTGAGGA
>JAPLIX010000253.1 GCA_026388865.1 Pseudomonadota bacterium
AAGAAGGATATCCGCCTTGTGCGGCACCCTGCCCAGAGCGGCAATCAGTGTGTTATAAAAACCTCTGGCTCGTGTTTTCATAGCATGTCAGATTTTTGACCGGATTTTTACCTTTCCTGCCTTTATAGCGCCTGTTATTTCTCATGGCAACCGGTATAATGCGGATCATAATACAGCCTATTTCTCTGCGGTCCTCGCGTTTCTGACATCCGGGTAAAATCCAAATTGACATTACACTGATAGAGTGATAGAAAATTTAAAACTATATATTTTCTACAGGTATGGCGGGAAGCTTTGTTGCGAGTCATAAGCGGCGCGTATAAGGGAAGAAAACTTCATTCGTTTCCGGGTCTGTCCATCCGGCCTACCTCAGATCGGACACGCGAATCCATCTTTAACATCCTTAGCAGCCTCTTGCAGAGCTTTGCGGAAAAACGTGTTCTTGATCTTTATGCCGGAACCGGAGCGCTGGGCATTGAAGCCCTCAGCCGGGGCGCTCGCACGGCAACCTTTGTCGAGTCGGAACAGCACGCGCGTGCAGTATTACAGAAGAATCTATCACTTATTACTGACCCTGCCGCATATGCATTAATCGGGCTTCCGGTACACGCGGCACTGCTGCTGCTGCGGGGACGAGGCGAGGCTTTTGACCTCATTTTTATTGACCCTCCCTACGGCAGGGGCCTTGTCCACGCCACCCTGGAGACCCTGGCGGCAGGAACGCTATGCAGCAAACAGGGCATCATATTGTGTGAGCATTTTATCCGTGATCCCCTTGAAGAGCGCTACGGTTCATTATCGCTCTTTGATAAGAGACGGTATGGCCAGACCATGGTCTCTTTTTTCGCGGCCTCGGGAGCGCCGGGTTGAGCGCGGATTGATGGTCCTGACATAACCTCACTATTAATTGCAACGGGCGGATGGAACATGAAAGATAATAATGAAAGTTGCTGTATTTATCCGGGGTCATTTGATCCCATCACCAACGGTCACATCAATCTGATAGAACGGGGCTTGCATATTTTTGACAAAATTATTGTTGCGACCGCCAACAATATGACCAAAGCGCCCATGTTCACGGTTGAAGAGCGCAAGGAGATGATCCGCCTGGCCTTTGCCAGTAACCCGGAAAGCCACCGGATCATCGTCGACTCCTTTGACGGGCTGCTCGTCGACTACTGCCGGGGCAAGGGCGTGCATGTGGTGCTGCGCGGGCTGCGCGCCACGTCTGATTTTGAATACGAGTTTCAGATGACCTTTATGAACCGCAAACTGGACCGCACCATTGACACCATCTTCATGATGACCGGCATGCAGTGGTTCTTTGTAAACTCAAGCGTTATTAAACAGGCGGCTCTGTCCGGCGCCTGTGTTTCGGGGCTGGTGCCGGATATAGTATGTGACCGGCTGCAGGAAAAAATTAAGAGCATAAAAGGGAAAAAGACAAAACCAAAGGCAGCAGAGAGTTGCTGAGTGCGAAAGTTGAGGAGCTAATAACTCCGGCACGATGAACTCTGGATACGCATCATTTCAACAATCGTTTACCTACTAACAGGAGGCAGTTGTATGCAGCTTGCACGACGCGTAAAAAAAATAAAGCCATCCCCCACGCTGGCGGTTGATGCCAAGGCCAAGGCGCTGCTGGCACAGGGGATTGATGTGGTCGGATTTGGCGCCGGGGAGCCTGATTTTGATACCCCGGATAACATTAAAGAGGCGGCCATTAAAGCGATCAAATCCGGATTTACCAAGTACACCCCCGCCGGCGGCACCGAAGAGCTGAAAAAAGCCGTCTGCCAGAAATTCAAGCAGGACAACAACCTGGACTACACGCCCCCGGAGATTCTTATCTCCTGCGGGGCAAAGCACTCGCTCTATAATATCTGCCAGGCCCTGTTTGAAGAGGGCGATGAGGTCTTGATTCCCGCACCCTACTGGGTCTCATATCCTGACATGGTGATGCTCGCCGGCGCAACCCCGGTCATTATCAAGACCACGGAAAAAACCGGCTTCAGAATGACGGCCCGGGACCTGGAGCAGGCCATCACCCCGAAGACCAAGGCCCTGATTCTCAACTCGCCGTCAAACCCTACCGGCGCCTCCTACTCAAAAGAAGACCTCACGGCCATCGCCCGGGTGGTGCTTAAAAAAGGCATCACCGTCATCTCCGATGAAATTTATGAAAAGCTCATCTATGACGGCTTTCAGTTCTCAAGCATTGCCTCCTGCGACCCGGCGCTGAAACCGCAGACCATCGTGGTGAACGGGGTATCTAAGTCCTACTCCATGCCCGGCTGG
>JAPLIX010000006.1 GCA_026388865.1 Pseudomonadota bacterium
TCTCACCGGAGAAAAATATCAAGCACCACTCCATCGGCACCTCTCTCTTTCCCCTCGCGATAGGCCGGGGCTGCCCGGTGAACTGCTCGTTCTGCGGCGGCAGCTACGAGGGGCAGCTGATTATCAGCGGCCGGAAAAAGGTCATCTGCAGAGAGCCGGAGAAGGTGGTTGAGTCCATGGAGCAGGCCAAGTCCTACGGCTACCAGACCATGTCGGTCTGCTTTGACCCGACGCCCAAGGACGACCGCTATTTTCAGGAACTGTTCAAGCTGATCAGAAAAAAGGACCTGGGGCTTGACTGGTACTTTGAGTGCTGGGCCCTGCCGACAAAACGTTTTATGGAAGCGTTCAAGGAAACATTCCCCGGCAAATACTCAATACTTGCCATATCCGCTGAATCATCAGCCGAGCGCGTGCGCAAGATGAACAAGGGCTTCTTCTACTCCAACCAGGATCTCTATGAGACCCTTGACTTCATGAAGGAGAGGGACATCTACCTGGACATGTTCTTTACCGTGGGCATCCCGCACGAAACCATAGACGAGGCAATGCAGACCAAAAAGATGATGGCGACCATCAGCAAGCGCTATAAAAATATCTTGAAGCGCATGATGGTATGGACCATCCAGATCGAGCCGGGGGCCCCGCAGTTCCTGCATCCTGAAAAATACGGCATTGTCAGCGACCGCTCAACCTTCATGGATTTTTACCGCTCCCACGGCGGGCAGGATTCAGACACCTACTCAGCCCTCGGGTATTATAACAACACCTTCTTTACCGGCGCGGAAAAGCAGTATAACGCCCACGAATTTTCTGAAGAGATGCAGAAGCTGAAATGTGATCACTTCTGCTTCCTGCACCCTGATGCCAGGAAATATAATACGCCGTTCAGGGGCCGGATGTACTGCACCTACCGGTCTCTGTACTGGAAGTTAAAAGGCCTTGATAAAAAACCTGCAAAGCGGGATGTGTTTACATAAAAGAAGACAGACGCGAGAAGACAGAAAACAGACAGGAAAGGTTTCAGGGCTATGCAGTTCTTTTGCTGTGTCTGTTGTCTGAAAGTCTGTGCTCTGTGTTCTTTTTTCTGCAATTATTGCTATGCCCACAAAAACTTCTTATTCTCCATACGACTACGATGTCGCCGTCATCGGCGCCGGCCCGGCCGGGATGACCGCGGCCATCCGCACCCGCTGGGTCAAGAGCTACAAGGCCGTGCCCTGCAGCACGGTTATCTTTGATAAAGCAGGGCTCGGCGGTCTTGCCAAGTGGCGCTCCTGCATGCTCACGGGGCCGTCTTTTCATCTCATGGGCGCGGATGTGGTGGGCCGCTTCAGGAAGGATATTGAAGATCTTGAAATACCCCTCATCCCGTCACGGGTCATTAAACTCGAGATGGATGGTGCAATTAAAATAATCCATACCGACGCGGGGGAAACAATTCGCGCGCGCGCGGTCATTATTGCCACTGGTTTTCGCAGCCTCTGCAATGAGCAGGATTACCTGAAGCAGATCGCCATCACCTACATGGGCTACGAGTTTTTCGAGGAGCTGCTCAACAATTTTTTCAGCATGGAGTGCAACAGGGGACGACACACGGTCATCTATCTGATTGATTCAAACGCGGCAGACACACCGTTTCCTGCTGCTGCCGGGTCCGTTTTACCGGGCAAAATTATTCGCTACGAGGGACAAGGTGCGCTTGAAGGGGTACGGGCTCTTTTAAAAGGCGGGGAGGAGCGGTTTATACCCTGCAAGAAAGCTCTGCTTGATTATAATTCTTACGAGCTGTCGCCTCTCTATGATTTTGACAGTGCGGCATTAAAAAAAGACGCGCGCGGCTTTATTGAGGTTGACCGGGAAATGAAGACGAGCATCCCCGGCGTGTATGGAGCCGGGGATGTGACCGG
>JAPLIX010000109.1:0-1852 GCA_026388865.1 Pseudomonadota bacterium
AGAAGAGGAAAAAGGGCTAGGGACCTGGGTAATCCGGATTGCGGAATTAAATTATGTATCAATAGACAATGTTCAGGTAAGCTTTTGGGGCTATGACTATCCCCTGCTGCAAAAAAAAGTTTTATACGCTGATTACGGTGTGTATCTGGCTGGTCTTGATGATATTGCCGCCATGAAACTTGCGGCAGTAGCGTCTCGTGGCTCTCGAAAGGATTTTGTTGATTTATATTTTCTCTTTAAACTCCACCGGCCGCTTAAAGACTGTTTAAGCCTGTATAAAGAAAAGTATAGGATACGGGATATTGGGTATGTGATGAGAAGCCTTGTCTATTTTGAAAATGCCGAGGCAGAGCCCGAGATGCAGATGATTGTATCGTTGTCATGGGCTGAACTTAAATCCGATATGGAACGGTGGGTAAAAGAAATAATGTTATAGCTGCCCGGTCTCATCGGGTTGAGGCGCTGCAGCTTCTTCTTCAGCCGGCCGTTTGGCAACCGCAACCATTGCCGCCCGCAGCAGCCGGTCGTGCAGGTTGTAGCCCTTCTG
This sequence comes from Pseudomonadota bacterium, assembly GCA_026388865.1. Classification (GTDB taxonomy): domain Bacteria; phylum Desulfobacterota; class WTBG01; order CAIYCZ01; family CAIYCZ01; genus JAPLIX01. The sequence continues at coordinate 548 of JAPLIX010000109.1, forward strand.
AAATTCAGCTATGACTGTGTTCTCCTCATGCTCGGCACTCTCCTGGTGCGTCATGGCCTCGTGCTTGTTTGGGTCGAACACCTGGCCTACTGAAGAAAACTCCTTGACGCCGAACTTTTCAAGAGCCGTGACAAACTGCTTGAGGATCATTGCTATCCCTTCCTGCAGTGCCTTCTGCTCCGGAGAATTTTTTGCCTGCTCAAGGGCCCGCTCGAAATTATCTATGACCGGCAGCAGCTCACGGAACAGTTTTTCATGGCCATAGCGGATGAGATCATCCTTATCTTTTGCAACGCGCTTCTTGTAATTATCAAAATCAGCCATGGTGCGCAGCAGCTGGTCATAGAGCTCCTGCCGCTCTTTTTCTTTCTGTTCAAGCTGGATGGTGAGTTCCGCTGCGGACGGGGAATCCCCTTTGCCGTCTGCGGCGGCCTCGGCAGCAGCTTCGCAGCTCTTTTCATCTGCAGTGATTTCAATCTTATGAGAATGTTTAGCATCCTGCTCATCACCTTTATGGTGAGGAGTTGCTTTCTTGTGCATCATGCGTTTTCCTCCTTCACTTCCAGTCAAGCATTTTGCTTACCATCTGTGCGGTGTAATCCACAATAGGGATAATTTTCTCGTAATCCATCCTGGTGGGCCCGATCACTCCCAGGGCGCCCAGGGTATGGTTTTCCTTTGAGTAGGTTGAGGTAATCAAGCTGCAGTTGTCCATTTCCTGCAGCTCATTTTCAGAGCCGATGAAGATCTGCACCCCCTGCGCCGCCATTGCTTTATTCAACAGTTTTAACAGCCGCTCCTTCTCTTCAATTGCCTGAATGATGCGCTTCATTTTCTTCACTTCGGCAAACTCCGGATACTCAAGAAGGTTCAGCGTGCCGTCAACGTAGATTTCAGTCGCTTCATCAGTCTCAAGGGCTTTCTTGCTTAATGCCAGGGCTTTTGCACACAGCAGGTCATAGCGATTCTTTTCCTTCTGCATCTCCTCGATAAGTTTCTTCCGTGCCTCCTGCAGGGTGAGACCTTGCAAAAGCTCATTTAAATAGCGGGCATACGTATCAAGGTCTGCCTGCGCTATATCTTCTTCCACCTCGACGATCTTATTCTGCACCACGCCGTTCTCAGAGACAAAAATGACCAGGATCCGATTTCTGCTGACATTGATAAACTCAATTAGCTTGAAGACGGTATAAATGAATTTCGGAATTACCACCACGCTGATATTTTTTGAAATGGCGGAAAGTATCTGCGAAGTCTCTTTCAGTAAATCGGTAAGCTCGCCCTCGGTGTAGGTATAGTGCTGCC
>JAPLIX010000109.1:1907-3229 GCA_026388865.1 Pseudomonadota bacterium
AGGTTGCGCACCTCCAGGATACTGTCCACATAAAAACGCAGCGCCTTTTCCGTGGGCACCCTGCCGGCGGAAACATGCGGCTGCAGCAGATAGCCCATCTCTTCAAGCTCACCCATCACGTTTCTCAGCGTCGCCGGGCTCAAGTCTATGCCGCCCTTGCGTGCCAGCGTCTGAGAACCCACCGGGAATCCGGTATGGATGTACTCATCAATCAGGTCGTGCAGAATCTTCCTGGTGCGTTCACCGATTTCCGGATGCTGGTCAGCTTTTCGTTTCATAAAAATAACCAAGGGTTCCAGGATTCACCCGTCCTCCGCAGTAGCATGCTACGGAGGGTGGAAGGGTTCAAGGGGCCGATGATGAATAATAGAATTGCGGAATGCCCGTCCTCCGTAGCACTGCGGAGGGTAGACAGAGTGCTGAATGCGGAATGAATAAATTTAAAAATATCTTCTTATTCCGCAATCCGAATTCCGAAATCCGCATTATCAATTACCCTCGTACCCTTTGTTTCCATTGTAAACAATCACTGCTGCATGTGTCAAGCTGCTATCGGGCAGCTTTTTTCACGGCCTTTCTTGTGCCGCCGGTATTCTGCGCGTCATCCAGCATCACCGATGGATAGTAGCACATGTGCATGCGGCAGGAGCGGTTATACGTCTCGGCATACAGGCTGCGCGCTTTCTTCCTGAATATTTTTTTCGTCGGCTGTTCTTTTATCAGACAGTCCCGCAGGGTGTTAAGAAACATGGTGTCTTTCAGCTTCCGCTCCAGGGGATTGCCCCGGCCGACAATTTTTACGCTGGTGATGCCCATGCGCTCGAACTCATACAGGGCGCACGCCCCGCAGGGATGATCGTCAACGTGAACCGTCTCCCAGATCTTCTGCCGCTGCACGACCGGGGATGCCTGGCTGACAAGGTGACTGTTGCCGTCAGCATCTATCTCCATTGCCTCAACCTGGAAGGGAAGCATGCAGGCGTTTCTGAACATGGGAAAAACTTCCTTTCGCGCCAGCCCGTGATGAAAGGTGCAGAACCCGTCCACGTTGATGCAGCGGGAATTAAGGATAAAGAGCGTTGTTTCAATGGGCGGCATGGTGGAGACAATATCCTCTATCTCCGGAATGGTCAGGTGCCGGGGGAACGTGATCCGCTCTGCGCCGAGCCCTTTGTAAAATGCCGCTGACCGCCAGTTAAAGACCGTTCCGCCGGTGCTCACATGAATGGGCACCCGGTAGTTTTTTTCCTTGAGATACGCCATGAGCCCGTAATCAGTCACAATGAGAGCATCAGCGCCGGCATCAAGTGCGCCGTCTATAT
>JAPLIX010000109.1:3301-8194 GCA_026388865.1 Pseudomonadota bacterium
CGTGTAATAATGCTCATTGACCGTGAAAAAGAGCTGCCTGCCCAGGCCGTGGCTTATGGAGACAGCGGTCTTTAAATCGGAAAACCGCCGGAAGTGGCCTTTGCCGGCAGGCCTGCGGTTGATGGAAATGACCGGGTACTTCTCATACCACTCTTCTTCCAGCAGGCCGCAGTAAAATTCATCAGCTCCTGCTTGAGAGAGCTGCTCCACTTCTTCAATGTTGTCTAATGGGGATAAAATTTTCATAACTGACAGACGACAGAACACAGACTACAGATGACAGACTAATTTTTTTTTAATTTATTCTTCATTCTTCTGTCTGTTGTCTCTTATCTGTATTCTGTATTCTCCTAAATTGGTATTTCCGGCTGTACCACTATTCGGTCTATCTGCCGACTGGTAACAACTTCAGGTATGGCGTCATGCATAAAAAAGATACTGTTGCCTTTGCGCACCAGCGGCAAGTTCATGACCGGATTAAAAAGGGTGAAGGTGTATTTGCGGCATTCTTTGCTGCAGGGAAAAACTCCCACATATTCTTTCTGCCGCTCGTCTTCGCAGTTGGCAGTCAGGCAGAACCGGCTGGTCGAGATATAGGCAAAGGGCAGGTAGAGTGATTTATGGATATCAGAACCGGCTTCATCCAGATTCATTCCCTGCAGCAGGTTATCCAGCTCAATCCTGAAGATGTCATTGCCTTTCAAAAAATTCCTGATCTCCGGCACCGTGAGGCTGGTGGTCTGGCAGTAGCGCCGGGTCTCCGGAGGAACTTGATCGATGATGTTCATGATGCGCGGGCCCCGCTTCATTTTCGTGAGCAGCCTTCCCAGCACCGGAGTGACCGGGAGCTGCGCCTCTTGTAAAAAATGGAATACCCCCCAGTCATTGAACACGACCTCAGCCTGCGGGACTTCCCGCGCAACCGCCGGTATCAGCGCCTCAAGCTGTTTCAGCCCCTTATTGGTTACATAGGGTGTAACAAAGCTGAAGTCCATGTTCCCTTTTTTAACAACAGACAGAACTTTTTTCAGCTGCTGCATTGTGGGCAGCAGCCGCTCACAGAACTCAATGCCGAAATAAAGGCGGGTAAAATTATCGTCGCAGTATTTCAGCTGTTCAACTCTAGATATAAAAACTGCCTGTTCCATAAATATTTAAAACGGTTAATCGGTTAATGGGTTGATCGGTTTTTTAAATTGTTCTATTCACCGACTCACCGATTTACCTATTCACCTCTTTACAAATTTTAATGCTTCTTCCGCGTGAAACGAGCTTCTGACAAACGGGCTTGAGGCAACGTAGCGAAACCCCTTCTCTTCGCCAAGCTGCCGGTATTCTTCAAATACTTCAGGCCGGATAAACTCCCTGACCTCAATCTGCGCCGGGCTTGGCCGTAAATACTGGCCGATGGTCAGAAAATCACAGTTGACCTCGCGCAGATCCTGCATCACCTGCAGTATCTCCTCGCGCGTCTCGCCAAGCCCCACCATGATGCCTGATTTGGTGAACCGCCCAGAGCCAAGCTCCTTTGCATATTTGAGGATCGTGAGTGAGCGCTTATAATCTGCCTGCTGGCGGCAGGTTGCATAGAGCCGCGGCACGGTCTCAAGGTTGTGGGCAAGGATATCGGGCCGCGCTTCCATGACAACAGCAAGGCTATCGCGCGAACCCTGGAGGTCCGGAATTAAAACATCGGTTGAAGCCTCCGGCAGCAGCCGGTTTATCTGCCGCACGGTCTCGGCAAACTGAAATGCTCCGCCGTCAGGCAGGTCATCGCGTGTTACCGAGGTGATAACCACATGCCTGAGCCCTAAGTCTTGCGCTGCCTGGGCTACATGCAGCGGCTCAATCGCATCTGGAGGCAGTGGATTGCCGCCAGCAACGCCGCAGAACGAGCAGTTGCGCGTGCAGACAGTGCCAAGAATCATAAACGTCGCGGTACCGGCCGTGAAGCAGGTTCCCATATTGGGGCACACGGCGCTCTCGCACACCGTGTGGAGATGATATTGATCAAGAAGACCCTTCATCCTGTTGAGTATTGATTCATCAACACCTTTTACCCGTATCCACTCGGGCTTTTTTGTTATGACCACGGCAGAGCCTCCCAGGCAAATTTAACCACAGAGAACGCCCCTCGGCCATAAGCCCGGGGCCGAATGGCAGAGATCGCAGAGAAAATATATTTCGACAGGTTAGTTCCGTTTGGACTCGGTAACTCAAAAAAATAAAAAGGGGGCATTATGAGTTCCTGAGTTCCAGATTCTAACTTCCCAACTTCTTTTGAATAAATTTTTTCACATCCGCTACCTTTTGCGGTCTGCGTTTAAATATCTCTGCATAATGAGCAATAAGCCGGCTGTTGAGCTCGGCGCGGTCTACCGTCCCCCCCAGCAATGCAACCATTGAAGTTACACCCTTATCAGTTATACCACAGGGAACTATCATCGTGAAATGACTCATGTTCGGATTCACATTCAGGGCAAAGCCATGCATGGTAATCCAGCCGTTTTTAACCGCTATCCCGATGGCGGCAATTTTTTTATTGCCGGTCCATACGCCCGGATGCTTCGGGTCTCTGCCTGCCTCTATGCCATAGTCCCCGAGCGTGTCAATCAGCAACTGCTCCACATTGCGAATGTAGCGATGCAGGTCTCGCCCCTGCTCTTTAAGATCCATGATGCTGTAGCCGACCACCTGGCCCGGCCCGTGGTAGGTCACATCCCCGCCACGGTCAGTGCGGCACACTTCAATTCCTTCCTGAGCAAGTATTTCAGTGGGAACAAGTATGTTGTTACGGGTTTCTGCGCGGGGGGCAGTGAAGACGGGATCGTGTTCCAGCAGAATGAGGGTGTCTTCTATGTCGTTTTTTAAGCGGGCACTAACCAGCTTCCGCTGGAGCTCGAACGCATCGTTGTAGCTGATTCTCTCGACCTCCAGAACAAGACATTTTTTCTTTTCTCCAGTCATCGGCAAACAGATTCCGGTTCCTTTCTACAAAGCTGTATTTTATTAAATATTATCACATGATTGCCTGTTTTAACAGGAGAAATCTTGCCTATTGTCCATTACCTGCTCGCCCGCCAAAGCCCTGAGCGAAGGCGGGTTGCCTTATGCCTTTTCATCTCCCATTCCGCACTCTGCAATCTAAAATCTGCAATTATCCCGCGCTTTACGGCACTATTGATGTCTCTCCGCGGGGAAACTGCTTCTGCTCAATGGGCGCACTGTCGCCGGTGGCCATCAGAGAGAGCGGGTAGCCATACTGCTGCCCCTGCGAGGTGACGCTATCAATATAATTAGACCGGCCACCAGTGCAGGTCTCTTCCGGTAAGTGTTGCAGGAGCCTCGCCGGTGACATCAAAATTATGCGCGTTGCGCAGCATTCCATTCGTTGAAGGTGCCGGGTCACTGGTATTAATGTATGCTTCCGCAAAATCAGCGCCCTCGCCAAAACGTTTTGTGCCATACGTCCAGTCAAGCAGGCCCCTGCCGGTAAAAGGATCTAAAAAGGTAAGATGAATACGGGTTGCGTGTGAGACATGTGCGCGATACGCATCACAGGCTGCTTGAATCACAAAGGACCCGACACTGTGCGCCACGAACTGAATACGCTCATAGTTGTAACTGGATGAGGAAAGTGTAGCGCCTATAGCGGTGCCGATCTCAATGCCGGCATCTGCTGCCGAGAGCTTGTCCTCAGCGTAGGTGCTCCAGTCATAGGCGACAATGTCCCACCGTCCCGCCTGAGGGATTACCGTTTTTACCTTCGCCACCAAGTCCGCGGGCCAGTCTGCTGCTGTATTCCCGCTGCCGTGCACTACCAACAGAAGACAGAGCGCATCTTCACTTTGCGGAGGCAACGGTTCCGGCGTTATCGCACCCATACAGCCCGCGCAAAAAACCATGAAAGCGATCAAGACGTAACGTTTCATTTCATGCCTCCTCTAAACAGACAACAGACGAGAGACATTCAGATAACAGACATTAAGAAGACAGGTTGAGAGCGTATTCCAGTCTGTCTTCTTTTTTTTGCTGCTGCGTAAGCGCCTCAGCTGTCTCGAGCATTGCGACAGCCTGTTCTAAGCCCTGCCAGATGCAGCACACAAGAGAAGCCATCGCAAAAAAAAACAAAACCACGGGGAACGCTCAATATCCCGAATGAACCCCGTGGTTTTGTTAGACAATCAACGCGCGTTATAGCGAATCACTCAAGCTGGAGCAGCGGCACCCAGACATATATAAACACATTTCTATTGCCGCCATTGCTCTTTACCGGTATGGTCGCCCCATACAGGCCGCCCTGCTTGAGGCTCGAGCTGTCCACAGTAACGGTAACGGTTATCGTATCAGCATCACTGGATGCTTCTCCTGCCTGGGGTGAAACTGCCGTTATCCAGCCCCCCTGCTGCCGCGGTGGGTATGTGACGTCACCGAGCTGCCAGACAAGCGTCCCGGTACCGGCATTGCTGATATTGAAGGTCTTCGATACATCGCTTTTCTTGAGGAACAGGATGAACGGGTCCACTTTGGTGCGCGGGTACTGCTGGGAATCCCGCGCAACGAACATGACCACGCCTATGGTGCGGTTCCCGACATTGACATTAGACGTGAGCGGTATATTGGCGATATATATCCCGCCTCTGAGATTGTCCCTGTTCACGCTTATTGACACCGTGACTTTTTCCAGCGCGGCGGTACTGCCGCTTGGCGGGGTGACCCCGCTGATCCAGTTGATGCCGTTTCCATTCACATAGACCGGTTCACCCAGCTTCCAGACCAGCGTGCCGGTCCCGGTATTGGAAATATCAACAGTCCCTGCCGCATCAGTGTCCTTAAGATAGAGCACCGTCGGTTTGAGATTCAGGACCGGCGCCTCAGCTGCCGTCACTTCCA
>JAPLIX010000348.1 GCA_026388865.1 Pseudomonadota bacterium
TATCCTCCGGCCCATGCGCTTCAGAACCGGGTCGCTTATGTGCTGCAGGGGAAGATCGAGGTAGCTGCAGATTTTCTTTTCTGCAGCAAGCAGAGAAACAAGCTCAGGGGTAATGTTTAGCGGATGGCAGTAGAGCAGGCGAATCCATTGTATGTCAGGGATTCGCGCCAGTTTTTTTAACAGCCCGGCGAGTCCCCCGGCATAGGAACTGTTTAACCCATACTGGGTGGTGTCCTGGGCAATGAGATTGATTTCCTTTACGCCCATTGCCGCAAGGTTTTTAACTTCCGCGACAATTGAGCGGGGCGTGCGGCTTACATACGGCCCGCGGATTTTGGGAATAGTGCAGTAGGTGCAGCGGTGAGAGCAGCCCTCGGCAATTTTTACATACGCGGTGTAGCGGGGCGTTGCCAGAATGCGGGGCGTAGCAGGGTTTAAAAGATACGTTGCATGATCAGTAAAAACTTTTGCTTTATGCTGCCCGGTTTCCAGTTTTTTTATGTGGCGGGCAATGTGCTGAAATTCTCCAGTGCCGATAAAAAGATCAACTTCCGGCAGCTCCTGCACAAGGCTCTCTTTATATCTCTGGGGAAGGCAGCCGCACACAACGAGATATTTGCAGGCGCCTCGCTTCTTCTCCTCGGCCAGCGATAGAATGGTTTCTATGGCCTCCCTGGTCGCCTCTTCAATAAAAGCGCAGGTGTTTACTATAATAATGCCTGCAGCTTTTCTGTCCGGAGGCAGCGCATACCCGGCCTGTACCAGAACTCCCTGGATGACTTCGCTGTCAACCAGATTTTTCGCACATCCCAGGCTCACCAGATAAACAGAGCGGCTCGCGAGAGCAGGATTTAATTCCATGACTCACCTTTTTCAAAGTCCGGCAGAAACTCTCCGTTTATCTCCTCATGCTCCTGCAGCCAGCCGTTCTCAAAACCCAGTGCTTCCAGGCATACCAGGGCGCGGTCATATTCCTCAGAAGAGGTTCTTTTACTCAATTCTTGATGCAGAGGAGCTTTATACGCGGGCAAATACTGGCACATAAGGCTCATATGAATATGAGAGCCAAGATGAGATTTAATTCTCTCCAGCACCTCTTGCGTGCCGGCTATATTTGCGGGAAGAACCAGGTGCCGGATTATGAGCCCTTTGCGGGCTGTTCCGTTTTCATCTGTAACCAGGGGGCCGACCTGGGCAAACATTTCCCGCAGAGCGGCCAGGTTAATTTGAGAGTAATCTTTTGCCTGCGAATATTTTTTAGCCAGGGCATCATTAGCATATTTTGCGTCAGGAAGATATATATCAACGACTCCCGAGAGCAGCTTTAGAGTTTCAAGTGATTCATAGCCGTTTGAATTATAGACCAGGGGAAGGGATAACCCTTCAGCTGCCGCAAGGCAGAGGGCCTCTACGATGTGCGGCAGATAGTGCGTCGGGGGGACGAGGCTGATGTTGTGGCACCCGGCCTTCTGCAGAGAGAGCATCTTCTGCGCCAGCGCTTCAACGGTGAGCACTTCACCGAGACCTTCCTGGCTGATCTGATAATTCTGACAGAAGCAGCACTGGAGATGGCAGTGGCTGAAAAAAATGGTGCCCGCGCCCCGGGTGCCCGACAGAACCGGCTCTTCACCAAAATGAGCAAGTGCTTTAGCGACCTTCAATTCACCGGGGGCCTGACACCTTCCGCGCTGACCGCTGGTGCGGTCAGCGCCGCATTGCCAGGGGCAGAGCCGGCATGAGGAAAACATCTTCCATAACAGCTCAGCGCGCTCGCGCAGGATACCTGCGGCATAAAGTTGTTTATAGCCGGGTAATGTGGTATACATAGAAAAATTATAGGTGGCGATGCACCCGATGTCAATTCTGAAAACGGGAAGCTTATTGCTCTAGAGCGTTTTCCTGCCAGCAGATCATGAGTAACTACACGCAGCTGAAGTCAAAAAAACTGTTTCACCATGAACTATCAGATTATAGTATTAGTAAAGCAGGTGCCGGACACCAAAGCAATTTCTTCTAAGGCGATGAATCCGGACGGTACCCTCAATAGAAGCGCACTCCCGGCCATCTTTAATCCGGAAGATTTGCATGCCCTGGAAGCAGGATTACAGCTCAGGGAGCGCTACGGGGGAATAGTTACCGTCATCACCATGGGGCCTCCGTCAGCAGCAGAGGTGCTCAGAGAGTCTCTCTACCGGGGAGCAGACGAAGTAATTCTCTTAACCGACCGTCATTTTGCCGGCTCTGATACCCTTGCCACATCTTATATCCTAAGCCGGGCCATCAGCAAGACCGGGCACTATGATATTATTTTATGCGGCCGTCAGGCCATAGATGGGAATACTGCACAGGTGGGTCCCCAGGTTGCGGAAAAGCTCGGGCTGCCGCAGATAACCTCTGTTGAAGAAATAGTACAAATTGACAGCGGAAAAATCTCGGCCTGGAAAGGGGTAGAACGGGGTAAGGAGCTTTTAGAAGTTCCCCTGCCGGCTGTTCTCACCGTCGTTGACACTGCCAGCAAACCCAGACCTCCGTCAGCAAAAAAAATCATGCGCTTTAAAAAAGCAAAAGCACCCGGCGAGGCAACGCCCGAAGAGGCGCAGGCATTAAAAGACCGGGGACTGCTTATTCGAGAATGGAATGCAGAGCAGATAGGCGCCGATCTTTCCCGGTGCGGGGTTCAAGGCTCACCAACGAAAGTACAGAAGATTAAAAAAGTAGTACTAAAGGCAAAAGACATTAAACAGTATGCGGCAACAGATGAGAGCCTCGCGCAGTTGTTGCAGGAGCTGATACAGGAGCATACGTTTGATTGACTGGGGAAGCAGATAGCTGTTGGCGAGAAGGTTATAGAATCAGCGACTATCTGCGCAGATCAGCGTCCAAATAAAATTATTTTAAAAAGTATGAAAACAGACGGCGAAGTCTGGGTATATATCCAGCGGCAGGGCCAAGAGATAGCCGAAGCATCACTGGAAATTTTCAGCAAGGGGAAAGACCTGGCCAAACAGTTGGCGGTCCCGGTTGCAGCGGTGGTTCTGGGAGATGAAGTGCAGCCGTTTGCAGAAACCATGTCCCGGTACGGAGCACACAAGGTCTATCTCCTGCAGGCCCCGCAGCTTGAACAGTATACCACACTCCCTCAGGCACGGGCTATTACCCGACTGGTTAAACAGTACCAGCCCGCTATTTTTCTGCTTGCTGCAACGCCCCAGGGCCGGGACCTTGCTCCGCGGCTTGCCTCAGCCCTTGGCGTCGGGCTCACGGCAGACTGCACTGACCTCAGGATCGGCACCTATGTTGACCCCAAAACGAAACAGAAGCATGCCAACCTGCTGCTGCAGATCCGGCCGGCCTGGGGCGGGAACCTCATCGCAACTATTGTCAATCCGGAAACACGGCCGCAGATGGCAACTGTTCGCGAGGGCATTATGCGGCTTCCCGAACAGCAGAACAGCGGCACAGCTGAAATTATTACTATCCAGTCCGGCGTCAGCAGCGAAGACCTCACCCCCCGGATTATAGGCCAGCGGATAACTGAGCGGAGAGTTAATTTAAAACAGGCTAAAATAATAGTTTCCGGAGGAGCCGGCGTCGGGACCAAAGAGAAATTTCACCTCATTCACCAGCTGGCCCAGGTGCTGGGAGCGGAAGTTGGCGCAACCCGGGCCGCAATAGATGCCGGTTTCATAGACCACGACCATCAGGTCGGGCAGACCGGAACCACGGTACGGCCAAAGCTCTATATTGCCTGCGGCATCTCTGGAACGATACAGCATTTGGCCGGCATGGAAGAATCCGGGAAAATACTGGCCATTAACACCGATGCCGAAGCCCCGATTTTCAGCGTTGCGCACTATGGCATAGTGGGTGACCTGCATGAAGTTATTCCGGCATTGATGCGACTATATAAGACCCAGCGACCGTAGGGAGCCATGAACTATTTTACTGACAATGAGGACCTGCAATTTATATTGGACTCCAGCGATCTTGCCGGGATAATAGAGCTGCAGGAGCGCGGCTTTAGGGAAAAAGAGACGCATGATTATGCCCCTGCAGATATTGAGGATGCGCTTGACAGCTACAGAAAGATCCTGACCGTGGCGGGTGATCTTGCAGCCAATATTATCGGACCGCTTGGCGAGCGGATAGACCGAGAACCGAACAGTTTAGCGCAGGGCAAAGTCACCTATTCCCAGCCAATTACAGACTGCCTGCGCTCACTCTCGCAGGCAGAGCTTATGGGCTGCATCATATCCCGGCAATACCAGGGACTGAATCTTCCAAGTTTCATCTTCACCATGATGGTCGAGATCATATCGCGGGGAGATGCCAGCATCCAGAACATATTTGCCTTGCAGGGCATTGCCGCGATTATCGAAGCATTTGCCGATGAGGAGATCAAGGCCCGCTATCTCCCGCTTCTTGCTTCGGGCGCGGCCACCGGGGCTATGGCGCTTACTGAAGCAGAGGCAGGAAGCGACCTGCAGAACATTAAAACAAAAGCAGAGCAGGCAGCTGACGGCACGTGGAGGATCTCCGGCGTTAAGCGTTTTATAACCAACGGGAACGCAGACATTATTCTGGTTCTTGCCCGCTCTGAGCCGGGCACTACCGATGGCCTTGGATTAAGCCTTTTTCTGTGTGAAGGTGATGATACCGTAGTTGTACGCCGGCTTGAGGATAAGCTCGGCATTCACGGCTCCCCTACCTGTGAACTGCAATTCAGCGGCACCAGGGCAATGCTCATCGGTGAGCGGCAACGGGGTCTTGTTACCTATGTGCTGGCCCTTCTCAATGGTTCGCGGGTTGCTACTGCTGCCCAGGCAGTAGGCATTGCCCAGGCAGCATTTACTGCAGCTCGCAGCTTTGCCCACAGCAGAAAACAGTATGGACGAAGAATCGAAACCCTGCCGCCGGTAGCAGAGATGCTGACCAGCATGAAGATTGCAATTGAAGCCTCCCGGGCGCTTACCTGTGAGACTGCCCGGATCCTTGACCTTTCGCAACTGACCGCACAGCGGCTTGCAGCAGAAGACATTGATAACAATACCAGGAAAGAGCTGCGCAAGGAGGCAAAACAGCTTGAAAGAAACGCCATGCTGCTCTCCTCTCTGGCCAAGTACTATACTTCTGAAATGAGCGTATGGGTGACCCGGGATGCACTGCAGGTTCTGGGCGGAAGCGGCTATATGAGAGATTACCCGGTTGAGCGGTATTGCCGCGATGCCCGGATTACGACTATCTATGAGGGAACGTCGCAGCTGCAGGTTCAAAGCGCTTTCAGAGGCATACTCAGCGGCACCATGGAAAAATACTATGAAGATTTGTGCGCTCACGGATTCCCGCAATCTTTGGGAAGCCAGGCAAAAAGGCTTGAGCGCTGGAGAAAAATTATTGCCCGTTCAGTTGAGCAGCTCAACAGCAAAAAAGATGCACAGCTGCTTGATCTGTATGCGCGCCCGGTTGTCGACATGGCAGTTGAAATTCTTGTTGGATACCTTTTATTGAAGCAGGCCAGGTTTTCTTCACGCAAAATGAAAATAGCAAAAATTTATATTAATAATAGCGGGCCCCGAATAGTTATGAAGGCAGCTTTTGTCAGGCAGGGCAGCAAGCACTGCATAAAAGACTATGAGCTTATTGTCGGAGCGGCAGTTATATAATTTCTCTGATTAGCAAAGCAGCAGCTTCTTTAACAAAGCCGCCGTGCGCGAAACGTCGTTAAGGCAAGGCATAAATCGCAGGCGTGATATTGACAGAGCAGTTTTTTTAGCTAACAATTTAAAGGTAATCGCCCAGGCTCTCATGATCGTGTTGCCGGGCAGATAACAGCAGGCACCGGAGCATTTGAGAGCACCGGCAGCAGCTAAGTCCTACGATTCATAAATTCGGTGACGAATTTACTCACTCAGGACTTAGTGCTGAGTCAGCATTGTAAAGCTTTTATTTAAACTACATACGTCACTTTATTTGCGAATCGAAGCACTAAGCCTGTTGAGGTAAGGATACAGAATGAATTTAATGGCTTTTGAAGAGATGAAAAAAAGGTATGGAGGCGGAGAGGATTCCCTGGAACTTACCATCGAAAAATGGGCTCGCATAAAGCAGTTTTCAAACAAAGCCTTTCTCATCAGCCACTATCAGGATATACTGCGTGCAGCAGTAGTGCCCATTTTCCTTTGTACGGAATACGTTAATCAATGCACCCTGTGCCCAATTTATGAAGTATGTAAACAGGGCCGATCAGATGAATGGATAACCGTAATGAGAGTAATCCAGGCGTATGCTATAGCGGGAGATCTTCTGCCAAAAGAGCCGTTCACGGGATACATTGAACAATTTCTGGGAAAGATTAATATGTGTCGAGAAGAAGCTGTGGTAAAGGCACATTAGTGGCCGCTGGCACAAGTTTCGTTCGGGCTGATGAACACAAGCAGCAGGTAACCAACACGGTTGACCAACAGCACACAAATACGGTATCTTGAAATAATCAATGAGCGGGAAAACAGAATTAGCCAAACTGAAGAAACAACGAAAAACAGATGAACTGGAGAACCTCTTTGACCAGTTTGATGAACAGCTGCATGCATTTGAAGAAAAAATTACCACGATTAAAAGAAGCATGGAACAGTTCGAAGCAAAAAAGATAATGGATGAAAATAATATAGAAGAAGAAAAGGTAGAAGCCCTTCACGAAGACGTAATAAGCCCCGGCTGATTTTAACGCAGCAAAAGCCAATAATAAACCACCCACAATGACGCTCCCCCCGGTTCCCTGGCAACAGTCGTCATCCTGCAAAACCATAATCAACAATTAAATTTACAACATATGGTATTTTTTATTGACAAACCATACTATATTTAGTAAACAGCAAAATAACCGCAGGGGTAAAAAGACAAAAAATATTTAGGCAGGGGATTTTATTAAATCAGGAAAAATTAGCTTCTTTCGTGTTTAAGTTGAAACAGGGGTAAAGGGTATAGGAAAAAGGTAAAGAAAAGCACATCGGGATATATGTACTTTGGTATAGTTTATGTGCGAAGAAAAACCATAGCCAAAGGACAACCGATGTGCCTTGA
>JAPLIX010000515.1 GCA_026388865.1 Pseudomonadota bacterium
ATATCTCGGGAAAAAAATTGAGGCCTATGATGTCAAGATGAGTGTCCTGACCGTGCTTATTTTAATCTTCAGCATCCTTGGCTTCACCGCATGGGCGGCAGCCGGTTCCTGGGGGCTGGCCGGGATTGCCAATAAAGGCCCGCACGGCCTGAGCGAGCTGCTTTACGCGTTCTCTTCAGCAACCGGCAATAACGGCAGCGCCTTTGCAGGGCTTGGCACCAATACCGCCTGGTTTAATACAACCCTGGGCATAGCGATGCTTCTGGGCAGGTTTTTTATGATTATACCAATACTGGCCCTGGCAGGCAGCCTGGCACAAAAGAAGCTAATCCCTGCAAGCGAAGGGAGCCTCCCTGTCTCTGGTTTTACTTTTATGGCCATGTTGATTGGAACGGTGCTCATTGTCGGAGCTCTCACCTTCTTCCCGATTCTCGCGCTGGGACCGCTGGTGGAACATTTTCTCATGACCGGCTCCACCATTCTGTATTAAAGGAGATTTACTGTGGTTGCGAGAAAACATTCTCTTTTTGACCGCACTATCATTGCCCCGGCAGTGGCCGAATCGTTTAAAAAACTGAATCCTCGTTCGCTGCTAAAAAATCCGGTGATGTTTGTCACTGAAGTGGGGGCAGCGATAACCACGTTCTTTATTTTTTTCAGGGTTCAGGATGAAGCGGTCAGTTTCACCCTGCAGATTTCGCTCTGGCTCTGGTTTACCGTGCTGTTTGCCAATTTTGCCGAAGCAATGGCAGAAGGCCGGGGAAAAGCCCAGGCCAGTGAACTGCGCAAGACCCGCACTCGGACAATTGCCAATCGCCTCAATGCTGATGGTTTGACTGAAAAAGTTGCTGCCGAGCAGCTGAGAAAAAATGACCTGGTGCTCATCTCTGCCGGGGAAGTCATACCGGCTGACGGGGAAATACTGGAAGGGATTGCCACCGTGGATGAATCAGCCATAACCGGTGAATCAGCTCCGGTAATACGTGAAGCAGGCGGGGACCGCAGTGCGGTGACCGGCGGGACGCGGGTCCTGTCTGACCGGATCAAAGTACGTGTCACAGCAAATCCCGGAGAAAGTTTTCTTGACCGTATGATCAGCCTGGTTGAAGGGGCGCAGCGGCAGAAGACCCCGAATGAAATCGCACTCACCATTCTGCTTTCAGCTTTGACCATCATCTTTCTGGTTGTGATTATGACCCTGAAGATTTTCGGCCTTTATTCCGGAACATCATTTTCCATCACCGTGCTGGTCGCGCTCCTCGTGTGCCTTATCCCCACCACCATCGGGGGACTGTTAAGCGCGATCGGGATTGCCGGCATTGACCGGATGGTGCAGAAAAATGTGCTCGCCATGAGCGGCCGGGCCGTTGAAGCAGCGGGAGATGTCGATGTGCTGCTCCTTGATAAAACAGGAACCATTACTCTCGGTGATCGTCAGGCAACTGAATTTATTCCTGCTGCCGGGGTACCGGCTCAGGAACTGGCAGACGCAGCACAATTAGCATCTCTTGCTGATGAAACACCGGAAGGCAGGAGCATCGTGGTGCTTGCAAAACAATACGGTCTCCGGGGCCGGTCAATCTCGGAGATGCCCCATGCAGCATTTATTACCTTCTCTGCGCAAACCCGGATGAGCGGGGTTGATATAGACGGCAGGCAAATCCGCAAAGGTGCGGCTGATGCGATTAGCGAGTTTGTCGGCAGCGCTTTTCCGGCAGAGGTACAGCAGGCGGTTGACACCATTGCACGCGCCGGCGGCACGCCGCTGGTTGTTGCTGATACAGACCGGCCCCTCGGTGTTATTTATCTTAAGGATATTGTGAAAGGCGGCTTAAAAGACCGCTTTGACCGCTTTCGCGCCATGGGCATTAAAACCATTATGATTACCGGCGACAACCGGTTGACCGCGGCTGCTATCGCGCAGGAAGCAGGTATCGATGATTTCATCGCCGAAGCCAGACCCGAGGATAAGCTGGCGCTGATTCGCAGGGAGCAGGCCGCCGGGCATCTTGTCGCCATGACCGGGGACGGCACCAATGATGCGCCGGCCCTTGCCCAGGCTGACGTGGGGGTGGCCATGAATACCGGCACCCAGGCAGCCAAGGAAGCAGGCAACATGGTGGATCTGGACTCTAACCCTACCAAGCTTCTTGAAGTCGTCGAGATCGGAAAACAGCTGCTTATCACCCGCGGGGCCTTGACGACCTTCAGCATCGCTAATGATGTGGCAAAATATTTCGCGATTATTCCGGCAATGCTGATTATCTTATTCCCGGTCATCCAGCCGCTCAACATCATGCGGCTTCAGTCTCCCGGCAGCGCAATCTTAAGCGCGGTTATCTTTAATGCGCTCATCATCATCGCCCTGATCCCGCTGGCCTTGCGCGGCGTGCGCTTCCGGCCGCTCGGGGCCGCAATGCTGCTGCGGCGCAACCTTCTTATGTATGGTCTGGGCGGGCTGGTGGCGCCTTTTATCGGCATAAAAATAATCGATGTCCTGATAACCGCTCTTCACCTGGTATAGGAGAAAACAGATGCCATTGAAAAACTTTATCGCTGAGCTGCGCATTTCATTACTGGCCACCCTGTTCCTGGCAATGCTGTTATGCGGCTTCTATCCGCTTACCATATGGACTGCAGCCCAGCTCTTTTTTGACCATGAAGCAAATGGTTCACTGGTAACCAGGAAGGGGGTCATCGTTGGTTCGAGCCTGCTTGCCCAGCGCTTTGACGATGCAAAATATTTTCATCCGCGGCCGTCTGCCGCGGGGCAGGGTTATGATGCTGCGAGTTCCGGCGGCAGCAATGCAGGGCCTCTTTCTAAAACCTTAATCGATACGATCAGGCAGCGCGCTGCCGACTATCGCACCCAAACCGGGCTCGGCCCTGATGCCGCAGTGCCGGCTGATGCGGTGACTGCATCCGGCAGCGGGCTTGATCCCCACATCAGCCTGAATAATGCCCGTTTGCAGGCACCCCGCGTTGCCGGAGCGCGCGGCGCAAGCGTTCAGGCCGTGCGTGATAAAATAGCAGCCTGCACCGAGGGCCGCGATCTGTGGGTTCTGGGAGAGCCCCGGGTCAATGTGCTTATGCTGAATCTTTCATTAGACAACAGTATGTGAGCTGCCAATGCTGGAAGACCGGTCCGGTTCATTTTTAAGAATCATCCGCCGCGCTCAGCGCGGAAGGCTGAAAGTGTACCTTGGGTACTGCGCCGGTGTGGGTAAAACCTTTCAGATGCTTCAGGAAGGCCACCGGCTTAAAGCTGAGGGCATCGATGTCGTTATCGGGCTGGTGGAAACCCATGGCCGCGCTGAAACCGCACGGCTGATTGACGGCCTGGAAGTAATCCCGCGGCTGCGGCAGGAGTATCGCGGCATTATGGTTGAAGAGATGGATGTTGATGCAATCATTGCCCGGAAACCCCAGGTTGCACTCATTGATGAACTGGCCCACACCAATGTCCCCGGCAGCCGCAACCCGAAACGCTACCAGGATGTAGAGGATATTCTCGCCGCGGGGATTCATGTCATCACCACCGTTAATGTGCAGCACCTGGAGAGCCTCTATGACACGGTTGAAAAATCGGTTCATGTCCGCGAATGCCGGACACGGTGCTTGCTGAAGCGGATCAGATTGTGAATGTGGATTTGACAACCGAAGATCTGCGCAAGCGTCTGGAAGAAGGGAAAATATATCCGCAGGAGCGCATCGAGACCGCTCTCAGCAATTTCTTCATCCCGTCTAATCTCGAGCAGCTGCGGGAACTGACCCTGCGGGAACTCGCCTCCCAGATTGACCTGCGCAGGCGCGAGCCAATGGAAGAGGAAAGCGCGCCCACCCCAGACCAGATCATGGTATGCCTGAGCTCACAGGGCCCCAACAGCGAAGCGCTGCTGCGCTATGCATCGCGCCTGGCCGGAAAGCTGAACCGCAACTGGTACGCGGTATATGTTCAGACCCCCTCGGAAGAGCCGACCGCCATAGATGCCCAGACCCAGCGCGTGCTGTCCGGAACGCTGACCCTTGCCAAGCAGCTCGGCGCCATGGTCTTTACCTATAAGGGTGAGGATATCGCGGACACCCTGCTGCGCTTTGCCCGGGAGTACCGCGTCGGGCATATGGTGATCGGCGCCTCTTCCCCTCTTCCCTGGTGGCAAAAGCTCCTGGGGAAAAAAAGTGTTGGCGAACAGCTCATCCGGAACGCCCGGGGCATTACGGTCGTTATCCTTGACACCAGTACCAGCCAGCTGTCCCTGCGAAAAGAAGCTGCAGAGGCGGGAGAACGACCCGGCGTTGCAGAACCGCCTGCCGCTGCCTCCATGCAGCAGCCGGCGCTGAGCAATTACCTGTCAGCAGACAGGATTCTCATCTGGCAGGAGCCCGCATTCAAGGAAGAGGTCATCAGAAATCTGGTCGATGCCCTGTGCCGTGATTGCAGCGAGCTTGACCGGGACACCATTTACCAGGCAGTGTGGCAGCGGGAGCAGGAGAGCTCAACCTTTTTCAATGAAGGGGTGGCGTTTCCTCACGCGCGGATAGAAGGGTTGGATGCACCGACCGTGGCACTCGGCTTGACCGGCCAGGGAGTGGTGGATGTTGCCACCGAGAAACCCATCCTCTGTGTCTTCCTTATCATCTCACCGGCGCAGAAGCCTGATGAACAGATTCAGGTGCTGGCGCTTGCCAGCCGGGCAGCGAAAAGCCGCCATCTCCTTCAAAGTCTCAATGCGGCCGCTGATGCCCGCGAGGTGCTCGACATCATCCGCGACTGGGAGCAGACGCAAAAACCGTATGGGAATTAATTTTAAAAGGCCGAATTTGATTATAAAATTATCGAAGAAGATTTTTTATTTTATCTAATAATGGCAGATTACCAAAACAATCCTGGCATATAATTTGTACTACACAGTGTCTTGCTGCTGACACGTATCCTGCACTGTTGCAAAAGTCAAAGATACAACCGGTAAGTTGGTAAAATAAGGAAGGACTATAGGAGCGGTTATAATAGCAGTAAGCGCGCATTATGACCAATCAGGTGACACC
>JAPLIX010000198.1 GCA_026388865.1 Pseudomonadota bacterium
TCTGCAATTTTAGTTTCCAGAGCAAGCCGTGCTCTGAATCTGAGCCGGTTGCGCTGGTAGGAGCCATCCCTGTCATCCCATTGATAGCGCAGCCGGAAGTCACCTGTCAACTTGGTCTTTTGCACCCAATCAGGCAGGATCTTTGTTTTTGCTTCCTTTATCACTGCTTCCTGTTGTTTTTTCGCCTCTGACTGGGTTTCCCGGATAATTTTATCACCATCAGCCGGCGTCAGAATCCTCTTCTCCACCAGCTTATCAACAAGTATTTCCATCTCTGTTACGGCTCGCGCCGCTGTTTTCAGACTGATCAGCAGCATTACCGCCACACATGCTATAATTAAACATTTTTTCATATCATTATTCCTCCTTCATTACCGTCATTACTTTTTGGGTGTCGGGACAAATGAAAACTCCTGTTTCACAGTGACAGGAAATACCGGCTCACCCGCCACCGGGTCATTAATGGCCCGGGTCACAAAAGTAAACAGGACTCCGACGCCATACGGTATGCCGGAATATTTCGTGGTGATTTTGCCGCCGCTTGCATAGTTCCAGCTGTAGGTAGGTGTGACATCAATGATGCCGGTTACGGTGACAGCCACATCACCGGGCTTTACTGTGGGGGTAGTGGTCACGGTCAGGTCAAAGGGGGTTGGCTTGGAAAAATCTGACGGAAGCGCGAGTATGTAGGTTGCGTGGTAATCTGCCGGATCAAGTTCATTGAACGATATTACATTGGCCAGGGTATAATTTTTTACTATCCCGATGCTTGGGGCCAAAATTACCAGGTCAGACCCCGGGCCATACAAGGACTCAATCGATTGTGCCAGCGCCTGTGAGCCTAGCCCAAACAGTAACACTCCGAACACCAACGCCCCCATTGTTTTTGATACTGATTTTCTTTTCATCGTTCTTTCCTCCTTTTGTTATTTGTTTGATGGTTCCCACACTTAAAGAATCCAAAAAAAGTTATAAATATTTTAAGAAAGTTTTATTCAAGTATTGTTAAGTGAATATAAGTGTCCTGTTAATTTTGTGTTAAAAGATGATTGTTTGCAGATTCGCAATAGCCGGACAAGATGGTCGCAGGCTATGGCTCACGCAACAACGCGGGTCGCTCGGGCATTGTTAAGAATCTGCGCAGCCATGAAAACTTCGGCGGCGCAGTGTGCCGCGCCAAGACGCAGGCGCTTGCTGCGCTGGGATGCGGTATGGTTTTGCAGATTGAGTTTGAATTCTGACCCGTAAAGCCCGAAAGCGTCCGCATAATTAAACGCCGTGCAGGGTATAAGCGCCAGCGTCTGTACTGGACGATTGCCTTGGAAAGCCTCACGTATCATGGTGGATGATGCTGCAAACGGCATCCCGGGGATGAACGCTACCGGGATGTCAGTTTCAACGGTGTAGTCCCTGGTTCCCCGTCCAATAAAGATTGCTGAAATGCTGTGCAGGGCGGGATTAAAAAAGTGATTATCTGCGGCAATTTTGTTTTCCAGTTTCTGCAGGGTATCCGCTTCGCCGGTTCTGGGATTGACGCGATGGTAGTGGTCCGCGCCGACAATATAGAACAGATCAAGTGCCCGGTTCAGGTTTAACGAGAGGATCTTAAACAGGTTTATTTCTCCGTCACAGTCATTCTCCAGGGCAATGGCTGAATATTCGAAAAAAGGTTCAAAAATTTTTATTACTTCTTCCCCCATAAGGTGACGAATCTCTGCAGGTGCCAATGCGGGCTTGCGGGGATCGCTGCCAGAAATGACATAGATAATTTTATCCAGCCTGAAGCGCACCAGGGCGGACAATCCAATAAGCAGATGTGCCCAGTGGAATGGATTGGCGGCAACAGGGTAGATTCCCATGCGCAGAGTTCTTCCAGTTATTGGCGGCGGAGGGTCGTGTGGAGCGCTGCGCACCGCGGCTTGAGGGTCAATTATCCCTTTGTTCAACAGATATTCCGCCTGGTCCAGCAGTCGCGCGAGGCTGGACAGAATTTCAGTAAACGGGTGACTGGTGAGCGGCATGTTGAGTCTCTGCGCCATATCCTGCAGCTCCTGATACGCTTTTGTTTTGACTGCCTCTACCGCAGGATTGCCGCAGCTTCCTGCCTCCATGTCTATTGCCGAACTGACAGCATGCATAGTTATCTCCTTGATGTGATTTTAAATTTCCATGCAGCGCCCGATCTCTAAGAGATGAGCGCTGCATGGAAAACCTCTTATCAGGGGGTACACTGACAGAGGCGGGAGGGGTCCCTATGTGAGGTTATTATTATTGAAGAGTGTTAAGGGAGAATGAAGGTGGTATGAATTATTAGAGAATAATGTTTGCGCGAAAATTTTAATCGAAAGGGTTAAAGATGAATTGCGTGGCCTGTCCCGGAGAGCTCAACACTTCTATGGTATCGTTGTGCAGGAGCACGATGCGCTTCAACGTGTAATAAGATATGCTGCAGCCGCAATCCCGGCAGAACAGGGAATAGTGAATAACCATGCCCAGACAATCTGCCCTGCAACACCCCACCGCACTGCAGTCATACGCTTCAGCGACCCCACCCCGGTGATAGCACCGGTAATGGTATGAGTGGTGCTCACCGGAATCCCGAGAAAGGTGGATAGAAATAACGTAATAGCCGCCCCGGTTTCTGCACAGAAACCGTCAACCGGGCGAAGCTTGGTTATTTTTTGTCCCATCGTCTTCACTATCCTCCATCCGCCGCAAAGCGTCCCCGCTGCAATTGCTGCATGGCAGGATAAAACCACCCACAGGGGGATGTAAAACTTATCGCCGATCATTCCGGCAGTGAAAATAAGGCTGGCAATTATTCCCATGGTTTTTTGCGCATCATTCCCGCCATGCCCCAGACTGTAACAGGCAGCTGAAATGAACTGACCTTTTCTAAAAAGATGGTCCACTTTATAGGGTGTTTGATTTCTACAACTCCAATATACTATTAAGCCAAAACCGATGCCTAACAATAAACCAAGAACAGGAGAGACAAACATAAATACCACTGTTTTAAAAATACCGCTGTAAATCAGTGCCGGCACTCCTGCCTTAACCAGGGCAGATCCAACGAGTCCCCCCATGAGTGCATGTGATGAGCTGGTTGGAAGGCCCCAGTACCAGGTAAGAAGGTTCCAGATGCAGGCTCCGGTCAGGGTGGCAAAGATAATTCTGTTATCAACAATTGAAATATCAATTATCCCCTTGCCGATGGTGTTGGCTACATGAAGGCCAAAAAAAAGAAATGCTACAAAATTGAAAAAAGCAGCCCAGAAAACAGCCCAGCGGGGAGTAAGAACGCGGGTTGAAACAATGGTGGCGATGGAATTAGCCGCATCGTGGAAGCCGTTAAGAAAATCGAAAGTCAGTGCCAGCAAAATTAACAGGATGACGGTAATGTCCATAACTAATTGCGATTGGTTTATATTGTTAACAATATACTAATTGGCGATAGAGCATGATTGTTAAGAGCGTATAAATATTCTGTTAATTTTGTGTTAAGAACCGGTTGGTTATGGTGGCACGGGGCTACATGACATATTTACCAGGTTGTTGAAAAACACTGTCATTTGCCGGAACAAGCATGGTGTGATCCTGAACGGCTGCAAACGTTCTGCTCATCAACAGAACCCCGATAATGAGGCTGAGGGGCCGGAAATGATGAACAGGTATGTACGATTTGTATGCTGTCATGATACTCAATCGGTCGAAGTATTATCCGTGCAAAAATAGAAATTAATATTGAATTGGGAAAATGGTGATTTGTAACCAAATAACAAATTCTTCGTCTTAATGCCTTGGTGAAAGGTAAATTCACTATTTTTGAACTTTTATAAAAACCCTTGAAAATGCAAGCGTATCATTTTAAAATCTGGTTTACAGCCTGTTTGTTTTTTGCTTTTTTAGGAATTTCAGGCAGCGGTCATGCTCAAAAAATATGGACACTGGAAGATTGCATCAATTACGCCCTGGAAAACAATCTGGACATTAACAAACAACTGTTTACGGTTGAGAACAATAAAGATGTTTTATTGCAGAGCGGCTTAAATATTGGCTTAAATATGCTGCCAAATCTCAATGCCAATGGCACCAATGTGTGGAACTACGGACAAACGATCGACCAGTATTCCAACACATTTGCAACGAGCACGGTGCGTTCCAATAACTTTTACATTGCGAGCGATATTACCCTGTTTTCGGGACTTCAGAAGTTGAATACCTACAAAGAAAACAAAATAAACCTGCTGGCCAGCAACTACGATCTGGACGTTTTAAAGAACAGTATCTCACTTTCCGTCGCCGGGTTTTACCTCGACAATTTGTTTAACCTCGAACTGCTGGCTATTACAAAAGAACAACTCGGAATAATACAAACCGTTTGTGATGGTCATCCAAAATTTTCTTGCGGAGCAGCAATTGATATCGGCCCTGATCTGAGTGTTTGGGCTTGTTTTCCTCTTTCGAAT
>JAPLIX010000213.1 GCA_026388865.1 Pseudomonadota bacterium
TTTAATAAGTAGTAGTTATAACGTCATGGGTATGTTTAAAAGATATCTAACCCCCAGATATCTAAGATGATTTATATTTTATTTCCTGTTGATTGTTCGGTAAAAATGGACTTATAAAAAAAATAAAATTTTATTACTGCAAAATTACACGAAGTTTTAAAGAAGTCAAAAGAAATATTTTTATGGTTGGGTATAGAAAAAAAACAATTAAAATTAAAATTAAAAATTTTGTAAAATAGAATCAATAATATTTTTTATTTTATAGTCGCGGGTAATCTGTAACTCTATTTTTTTTATTGAATGAATTACTGTTGAATGATCTTTTCCACCAAAAATCTGCCCAATTTCCGGGTAAGAAAGAGTGGTTAATTTTCTCATCACATACATGGCTACCTGCCTTGGCAATACCACCGCACTGTTTTTTCTTTTAGTTTTTAAATCAGAAACCTTGGCATTAAAAAGCTTACAAACTAATTTTAAAATATCTTCCGGTAAAATTTCTTTTTTTACTGCAATAACCTCTTTAAGAACCTCTTTTGTAAAATTCAGAGAGATATCACTGCCGTAGAGTGAAGAATAGGCAATGAGGCGGTTTAAAAAACCTTCCAGTTCTCTAATATTAGAATGGACATTGCTGGCAAGAAAAAAAGCAACGTCGTTCGGGAGGTTAATATTTTCTAAAACAGCCTTTTTTTTAAGAATGGCAACCTTGGTTTCTGTATCCGGTGATTGAATATCAGCAATCAGTCCCCATTCAAAACGGGAGCGCAGACGGTCTTCCAGTCCCGGTATTTCCCGGGGGGTTTTATCGCTGGTGACGACAAGCTGTTTTTTTAATTCAAACAGCGCATTGAACGTGTGAAAAAACTCCTCCTGGGTTCGTTCTTTGCCGGCTATAAACTGTATATCATCCAGGAGCATCATATCCATGTTTCTATATTTATTTCTAAAGGCTGTCATTTTTTCAAAACGTATGGAGTTAATCATCTCGTTGGTAAAATTTTCCGCGGTAGTATAACAAATTTTTAACCGGCCGTTGTTACTGAGACACTGCTGAACAATAGCATGAAGCAGATGGGTTTTCCCCAATCCGACACCGCCATACATAAAAAGGGGATTATAGGTTCTTCCCGGGTGATTTGCCACGGCCATACAGGCAGCATGAGCAAACTGATTACTGGAGCCAACAACAAAATTATTAAAAACATATCTGGAATTTATGTTTTTAGGTATAAGCGCTGCTTGATCAGCGGTGTCTGCCGGCAGCACCGGGGTGTTTTTAATGGTAAAATATATTTCTGGCCGGGTGCCGGTTAATGAAAACAAAACCCCCTTTATAATATCCATATAGTTTTCTTTTAACCAGTCTGAAAAGAACAGGCTGGGTACCTCAATAGATACAGCAGAAGAAGATAAGCTTTTAAGCTGAAGGGGCTTAAACCACGATTCATATGTCTGCGCGGAGGTTTTTTCTTTTACACTGTTTAAAAAGTGTTCCCAGACGGTTTTCACCAACAGCTCCTTTGTGACAGAAGAACGGTAAAGGGTTCAAGCCTCGTTGCCCGCGCCCCCAGAAAACCTTGACTGGGCGGCAGGAACCTGAACCGTAAAAACATTTTATAATTACTGACAAAAACTTTCAAGGGGTTTCCTCTCACGCGGGGCGAAATATTATCTTTGATATTTAAATTTGCGCATACCAATATTTAATAACAGACCAACAGCAAACAGGCTTGATAACATCGAAGAACCGCCATAGCTGAAAAAGGGCAGCGGAACACCCACAACCGGAAACAAACCAATGGTCATGCCCAGATTGATTATTATTTGCCAGAAAAGGATAAAAACAATACAGATGGCAAGAAGAGCCCCGGAAACATTTTTTGAATTAAAGGCAATGCCCAGGCCGCGATATAAAATAATAAAAAACAGCAGCAGCAGAACAGCGCAGCCGACGAAACCCCACTCTTCCCCCCAAACAGAAAAAGCAAAATCCGTATGCTGCTCAGGAAGAAACCGCAACTGACTCTGCGTTCCCAGGGTAAAGCCCTTTCCCCAAAAACAGCCCGAGCCAATGGCAATCTTCGATTGAATAATCTGATACCCAGAGTGAAGCGGGTCCAGCTCGGGATTTAAAAAAGTGAGGACCCTTTTTTTCTGATAATCTTTTAAAAAAAACCACAGCAGCGGAATGAACATGCTGGCCGATATACCACAGGCAAGGAAAGATTTTTTATCAACACGCACGAAAAAAAGCAGAGAACAAAAGACCAAAACAATAATACCGCCCGTCCCCAGGTCAGGCTGAATGTATATAAGGGAAAACGTCAGCACCAGAAAGGAAAAGGGGAATAACAGCTCGAGCAGGCGAAAGGGTTTTGCCGAGCTGTTTTCAAAATAAAACTTGCACAGGGCGAGGATAAACGTAATTTTTGCCAGTTCCGATGGCTGGATGGTAATGGGTCCCAGGGACAACCAGCGCTGGGACCCCAGCTTTGTTTTACCGAGGAATATTACCACCAAGAGAATCAGAAGGGTAATTGCATGGAGATAATAGGAGTAGCGGACAATAGTAATATAGTTGACCGGGATGACACAAAAAATAACTACCAACCCCAGCGCAACCCAGTATAACTGCCGGTAGAAATAGATGGAAGAGGCTTCCCAGGACGAGGAGCAAATACTGTACAGATTTAAAAGCCCCAGAGCGGCGACCAGAAAAACCGCAACAAACAGCCCGCCATCAAAATTTACCAATAACCGTCGGTCAAACATAAAGCCCTTAGTCCAGCACCTCCGGTAGAGCCGGAGGGTTACCGGTGCTTAATGAAGAAAGATGCAAAAAACTTTTTATAACTTCCTTTGCCACAGGAGCAGCTGCGCTTCCTCCGTGGCCGCCATTCTCAATGAATACGGCAACGACAATCCGGGGGTTTTCAACCGGCGCCATGGCCACAAACCACGCATGGTCATTAGTAGTAGACTGCGCTGAACCGGGAGCAGGGCTGCTCTGGAGGCTGGTAACCTGAGCAGTTCCGGTTTTACCAGCAACGGTTATGCCATCAATGCGTGCCCGGCCACCGGTTCCGCGCGGATCATTGACCGCCCCCGCGATAGCATCTTTTATAAAAGAAACAGTCTGGGGAGTAACGGTCAACAGGTTTTTTTTTGCGGGCGGAAAAGAGATGGTTTCCGCGCCCTCTTTTACTTTCAGCACCAGCCGCGGCCTGGGTATAAATGAGCCATTGGCGATGCCGCAGAATGCAGCAGCAATCTGCAGGGGCGTGGCAAGCACATATCCCTGACCGATAGCAGTATTGATGGTTTCTCCGCGCTGCCATTTTGTACCGTAGCGTTTTATTTTCCATTCCGGAGTTGGCATCAGACCGCTTTTTTCTTCGTCAAGCTCGATGCCGGTTTTCGTCCCCAGCCCGAGCTGGGCCGCATATTTTGCGATGTTATGTATGCCGATGGCATTTCCCAGCTGATAAAAATAGACATCCCAGGATTCCACAATGGCCCGGCGCAGATTCACCGCACCGTGGCCCCCCTTTCTCCAGCAATGGAACACATGGCTGCCAAAAGCAAAAGACCCCGGGCAGGTCAATTCTTTTTGTGGATCAATCAGCCCCTCTTCGAGCGCGGCAAGAGCAACGATTATTTTAAATACCGACCCGGGCGGCTGCTGGCTCTGCAGAGCCCGGTTCATGAGCGGATTATTGGGGTTTCTGAGCAGGTTTTGCCACGCGTCGGCATCGATGCTGCGCGAGAACAGATTTGGATCAAACCCAGGAGAGCTGGCCATAACCAGCACATCACCCAGCCAGGGATCCAGCGCCACAACTGCCCCCTTTTTCCCTTTCAGCAGGTCTTCAGCAACCAGTTGCGCTTCACGGTCAATAGAAAGAAACAGGTCACTGCCCGGGACCGGGTCGATTTGTGCCAGGATATTTTTTTTATGGCCCAGAGCATCAACTTCTGTTTGATACCCGCCCGGCTCGCCCCGCAAATAAAGTTCCCCCCATTTTTCTATCCCGCATTTGCCGATCAGCTCCCCGTGGGCATAATCGCTGTAAAAGTCCTTTTTTAGTTCATGACGACCAATCTCTCCTAAATAGCCCAACAGATGTGAGGACCCGGCGCCGAGATGATATGTTCGCTGGGGTACGACATCAATATTAACACCATTAAGGTCTATTCTATTGGAAGTAATGGCAGCCATCTGCGTCCAGGACAGGTTTTGTTTCAGCACGATGGGCTCAAAGGGCGGCCGGCCCTTGTCTTGATCAAGCTTTTTTGTCAGGACGTCTACCGGTTCCCGGAGCAACAGGGAGAGCTTCTGTAGAACCCCCGTCTCATCCGGCGTATCCTGTGGCGTGAGGGTCAGGTCAAAAGACGGGATATTTTCCACCAGCGCAGCCCCCGTGCGATCAAAGATGAACCCGCGCGGCGCCGGTATGCTGGTAATCCGGACCCTATTATTTGTTGACAGATCGCAATATACAGAGCCCTTTAAAATTTGCAGATACCACAGCCGGAAAAAAACAAAAAAACCACAGATGAGCACAAAGGTAACCGCCAGGGGGATTTTTTTATTCAGATCTTTTTCAAGCGCCGGATTGGACTGGATATACATATTCTATGAAGCTGCTGTTTTAACGGACGAAGGTTGGGAAAAAACCCTGAAAAGATTTATTGCATTATTCTGCGACCAACAGTTTGTTATATACTGAAGAAACAGCAAGATAACCGGAGCTACCGCGACCGTGAATGCCAGCTGTTTGGGAAAAATGTTTTTAAAGCTCGCGAGCATATGCGGATTATTATGAAATGCCCAGCATAAGATAAAGAGCAGGCACCCCTCAAGGATGCTGCCCAAAACAACCAGCAATAACTGGAGATAAATGGAGCGAAGAACAAAAACGGTTTTTAGCAGTCCGATGGAGACGAAGAAGAACAGATAAACGAAAGCATACAGGCCAAAGGGACCGCCGGAAAACACTGCGCAGAAATACCCCAGCAGCGAGACCAGGACGGCACCCGATCCCCGCTCAATCTCCGGCCGCGTTCCCAGGTAGAGCACCAGAATAAAAACCAGATCCGGACGAATGCCCTGCTGTGCAAAGGGCAGGAGCGGGTGTGCTTGAACACCTAAAAAAACCACACCGAGCAGAACATACAGGAGATATAAACGCATCTAATCCTCACCTCTTGTGCGCCGAGAAAAAAATCGGTTACGGGACCACCACGAACACCTCTTCAAGCTTAGAAAAATCAACAGCAGGTTTTATCTCGACCAGCTGGAAAAACCCCGGGCTGTTTCTAACCACATTCACCACGGCACCGACCACGATCCCCTTGGGAATTATCTCATTGAGCCCTGAGGTTACAATAATATCTCCGTTTTGGATGTCTTCGTTTTTTGAGACGAAGCGCAGCTCACAGCGCTCTTCGGTGCGCCCCTCTATGATACCCTTGGCACGGGAGCGCTGCACCAGGATATCAAGAGCACTATTACTGTCAATGATTAAGAGAACTTTTGCTGTCATCTTCTGCGCTTCGAGAATTTTACCCACGATACCGCGCGCAGTCATCACCGCGGCTCCGCGCCGTATGCCGCCGTCTGTTCCCTTATCAATCAGCAGGGTGCGAAACCAGCTCGAGGGGTCCCGGCCAATAATTTCTGCGGGAATAAAGTGGTACGGGAGTTTTTTTTTGAAACCGAGGAGCTCGCGCAGGCGTCTGTTTTCAAGGGCTGTTTCCTGCAGCAGCTGATTGTCACGCTGCAGGTCTGCGACGGCCTTTTGCAGCAGAACATTTTCGCTGCGCACGCTAACGAGATTGAAATAGCCCTGCCAGAGGCGATAGGCTTTGTTGAAGGCTAGGGTAGAAAGCTTTAACGGCGGGGAAAGAACGGGTATGATTATGGCATCAAAAAGCCCCCCCCCTTCTCTTTTCTCGATATCCCGGGCCAACAGCGTTAACGAGAGCAGAAAAAGTATGGCAATAAGAATAACACTTTTTCTTTTCAGAAGAAACTGCAGCATAGCTGTCCCTGCCCCAGCCTTAAGACAAGGCTATTTCGCGCAGCAAGTCCAACTCTTCCAGCGCTTTTCCGGCGCCAAGCACGACGGCAGTTAAAGGGCTTTCTGCGACGATAATGGGCAACCCGGTTTCTTCTCTGAGCAGTTTATCCAGGTTTTTCAGCAGGGCGCCCCCTCCCGCCAGCACGATCCCCCGGTCAACAATATCAGCCGCCAGTTCCGGAGGGGTTCGCTCAAGAGCAATCTTTACGGCATTGATAATGGCGTTTACGGGCTCGGAAATCGCCTGCATGATTTCTTCAGAGCTGATTTCAAGGGTTTTCGGGATGCCGGTCACCAGATCCCGCCCCTTGATGTCGACGGTCTTAACCTCTTTTTCCGGATACGCGGTGCCGATGGTGATCTTTATCAGTTCCGCCGTGCGCTCCCCTATGAGCATATTATATTTGCGTTTGACATACTGCACAATGGCCTCATCCATCTTGTCGCCCGCGACCCGAACCGATTGACTGTAAACAATGCCGGACAAGGATATTACGGCAACCTCGGTGGTGCCGCCGCCGATATCTACGATCATGTTGCCAATCGGCTCACTCACCGGCAGTCCCGCACCAATAGCTGCCGCCATGGGCTCTTCTATGAGATAAATCTCCCGCGCCCCGGCCAGTTCGGCAGACTCCCGGACCGCCCGTTTTTCAACGGGTGTAATTCCTGATGGCACTGATACGATAACCCGCGGCCGCACAAAACTTTTTCGTTTATGCACAACCTTTATAAAATAACTGAGCATCGCTTCGGTTACCTCAAAGTCTGCAATGACGCCATCTTTTATGGGACGGATGGCAACAATATTGGCCGGCGTTCTGCCGAGCATTTTTTTAGCTTCATTGCCAACGGCCAGGATCTTTTTGGCTCCCTGGAGATCCTTGCGGATGGCAACAACAGAAGGCTCATTGACAACAATACCCTGCCCCCGAACATAAACGAGCGTTGTTGCTGTGCCTAAATCAATTGCTAAATCATTGGATAACAGACCCCAGAACCGGTCGAAAAACATGGTGTCCTCCGAGATGAAAGAACGTATATGCTTTGCTTTATTCCGTAGCGCTTGATAGAACTGAACTGTTTGCGGGCAAAATAATTATATTTAAAAGGAACTGATGTATATGAAAATCAATTATATATTTTCGACTAATAGCAGACACGGTAAAGAAGTGCAAGAAAATAATAAAATGCCTTGAAAAACTTAGAAGTTTTTATTAACATTGAAAGACCAACCCTTAACAGACCAATTCAAACAGTTTTGTATAGTGGTATAACCGCGCGGAGGCACGAGCATGTTAAGCTTTATGAGGAAAAACGCAAAGTCGTGGATTGTCAAAATCCTGTTCGTCATTATCATTCTGGTTTTCGTATTCTTTTACGGCTACTCTGACATGCGCAAGGGAAAAGAAACCGCCCTTGCTTCAGTGGGAAAGAAAAAAATAACCATTGGCGAATACCAGGAGGCATATAAGAACATGCTCCAGTTTTACCGCAATATCTACCAGGGCCAGCTTACCGAAGAGATGATCCGGCAAATGGGGCTGAAGCAGAAAGCACTGGAAAACCTGATTGAGCGCGAGCTCCTCCTCCAGGAAGCCGGCAGGATGAAAATGCAGGCAACCGCTGATGAGGTGCGAACGAACATTATGAAGACCCCGGCATTCCAGGAGAATGGCAGCTTCAGCCAGCAAAATTATGAACGGACGCTACGCTATTATGGCATGTCAACAGCTGATTTTGAAATGAATCAGGAGAAAGAGCTTATCATAAAAAAACTGGAGGACCTGGTGAAAAGCGCTGCCAGGTATTCTGACCAGGAACTTCGAAACCAGTTTCTCCTGGAAAACGAAAAGGTGACCATAGAGTACCAGGCGTTTAGTCCTGAGGCGATCAGGGAAAACCCGGCGGTGAGCCCCCAGGAGATAGAGAGCCGGCAGAATTAAAAGAATATTATCAAATGGATACAGAGAGGTTTTCAGAACCAAAGAAGGTGAAGGCCCGGCACATACTTTTAAAAACAGGTAAAACCGACTCCCCGGAAAAAGTGGAGGCAGTGAAAAAGCGGGCAGAGGAGCTTCTGCAGAAAATAAAGAAGGGTGAAGATTTTGCAAAGCTGGCGGAGAAGAATTCCGAGGACACCGGCTCTGCTGCAAAGGGCGGAGACCTGGGATATTTCAAGAAGGGCGACATGGTGAAGCCGTTTGAAGAGGCGGCCTTTAGCCTGAAACCCGGCGAGGTGAGCAGCCCGGTTAAATCTACCTTCGGGTTTCATATCATCCGGGTTGATGACGTGAAAGAGGCATATACCAAAACCTTTGATGAAGTTAGGGGAGTTATAGAAAAAGAGCTCAAACAGGAGGCAGCCAAAAAGCTTGCCCGGGAAGAAGCACACCGGGCATACAACAGGCTTTTTAAAAGTAAGGATATTGCCGGCTATGCAAAACAGTCCGGGTTGAAGGTGGAAGATACTGATTATTTCACCTCCGGCAGCGGACCGGAGGACAAGACAGAAAAGAACGCTTTTTCTGAGGCAGCGTTTTCCATCAACGCCGGGGAGATAGCGCCGATTTTTGCGTTAGGCCCAAAATATGCTTTGCTAAAGCTGGAAGGGAAAAAAGCATCCCGCATTCCGCCGGTCCAGGAAGTAACGGACGCGGTTAAAAAAATCCTGGAAAAGGAAAAGAAAACAGCGCTGGCAAAAGAGCAGGCAGAAAAAGAGCTTGCCCTCATGAAAAGCGGTAAAGAAGAGTGGGCAGCAGCCGCTAAAGCGAACAAGCTGGAAATAAAAATGACGAAAGAGTTTACCCGCAGGGGTGATTTTATTCCAGAGATAGGGCCGGCGCGGGCTTTGAAAGAGGCTGCGTTTACCCTCAGCGAGAAAAAACCGTACCCAGACAAAGTTTTTGAAACGGATAAAGGTCTGCTGCTTATCCGTTTAAAGGCGCGCCAGGTGCCGGGCGAGGAAGAAGTTCTAAAACAAAAAGAGCGGCTGCAAAAACAGCTGGTACAGACGAAGAAAGAGGAACTGTTTAATCAGTTTATGGAAAACCTGAAGGCAAAGGCAGAAATAAAGGTGGATAAAAAGCTGCTGGCTTCGGACTGAACGGACGACCGGCGGCAAGAGGCGTGTTACTCGGGGTTGGCGGGAAAATGGCCGGAGCAGAGCAGGCGGAGATAGTCATTAACAAGGAGGGGATCTGGCTTTATAACGGACAGCCGATTGTAAACAAAGCTATTTATCTCTTCTTTAATCAGAACCTGGAATATAGCTCGGCGGGTGGATACCAGGTCCGGGTCGGCGCAGAAGTTTCCCCGGTAGCGGTGGAAGATACACCGTTTGTGGTTACGGACGTGGTTCTGGTTTCAGGGCCGGAGCAGGGGGAGAGCTTTTTTAAAATCCAGCTCAATGACGAAACAGAAGAAGCGCTTGATCTGAAATCGCTCTCGGTGGGAAAAGATAATGTGCTCTACTGTGCGGTAAAGAACGGAAGATTCAGTGCCCGTTTTCTACGGCCCAGCTATTACCGCCTCACAGAGCACATGCTGCAGGAGGGAGAAGGCCGTTTCTACATTCCTCTCAACGGCAGAAAGTTTTTCCTTGAACCCTTTCGTTTCACCGCAGAGCACGCCGTAGTCCCGCCCGATGGGACGAAGGCGCGTGACTCGTGAGCTTTTATTTTTCCCCATTCACCTATTCACCGACTCACCCATTCACCGC
>JAPLIX010000219.1 GCA_026388865.1 Pseudomonadota bacterium
GGTGCAACCACTGCCAGAACCAGTGGGGATGGAACATAAAAAGTGCCGAGTTTTCGGAAATCTGTCCTGCGTTCCATGAATACCGGATTTTCCCCTACTCTGGTATGGGAAAAATGCACATAGCGCGGGCTTTGCTTGAGGGCGATTTTGATTATGAGGACGCTCCGGAAGTGGCAAAATTTTTATATACCTGCACCACCTGCGGCGCATGCGAAATGAACTGCCAGCGAATGCAGGATAAGGAACCGCTGCAGGTGAATGAGGTGCTGCGGGCGCTCTTTGTTCAGGATGGGATTGGCCCCATGCCGGAGCACAAGAACCTTATCAAGAGCGTGAAGAACTATGACAATCCGTGGATGCAGCCGCGCACGCAGCGTGACCGGTGGGCACGCAAGCTCGGCATTAAAGATGTGAGCAAGGAGAAGGCAGAGACGCTGTTTTTTGTGGGGTGCACTTCTGCTTTAGACAACACGCAGTGGCACGTCGCGCAGAATACCGCAAAGATACTGCTCAAGGGTGGTGTAGACCTTGGCATGCTGGGCAAAGATGAGATCTGCTGCGGCAGCCCGGTAGCGCGGATTGGCGACAGGGAAACGTTTATGGATCTGGCGCGGCGCAACATCGAGCTGTTAAACAAGAGCGGGGTGAAGGAAATCGTGGCATTTTGTCCGGGATGTTTCCGGGCCATTACGCATGATTATAAGGAAATCCCCAAGGCAGAGAAGCTTAAAGCAAAAGTCTATCACTCGTCCCAGTACATTGACAAGCTGATTCAAGACGGCAAGCTGAAGATAAAGGGTGAGCTGAAAATGCGCGTTACCTGGCACGATCCCTGTCACCTGGGCAGACACCTGGGGATTTATGATGAGCCGCGCAGGATTTTAAACGCTATTCCCGGGGTGGAACTGGTAGAGATGGAACGCATCAAGGACCAGTCGTGGTGCTGCGGAGGCGGCGGCGGAGTGCGGACCGCATTTATGGATTTTGCCCAAAAGACCGCAACGAAACGGCTTCAGGAGGCGAAAAAGACCGGGGCCCAGTCAATTATAACCGCATGCCCATTCTGTGAACAGAACCTGGGGGATGCCGCGAGTAAAATGGATGATGGTTTGGAAGTTAAAGATCTTACTGACCTCTTAATAAATGTTCTTGACATAGAATAAAGATAGTGGGGGTACAAACGATGAATACCATGAAGCAAAAAGTAATTCAAAAAAAGCTGCCCCGCGATGCTTACAATGCCTTGAAGAGTGTGGTCGGGGAACAGTGGATTTATGAGCAGCGCTCAGTGGTGGAGACCTACAGTAAGCTTTCCATTGAGGGTTTTAGTTATATTAAAAAGCATGAAAAAGATCCTCATGTACTGCCGGCGTGCGTTGTGCTTCCCGCTTCAACGGAAGAGATTCAGACGATCGTACGGATTTGCAACCGCTACCACATTCCGTTTATTCCCTTTACCAACGGGCAGGTATTCTGTAATCCCACGACGCCGGACCCCACGCTGATTATCCATCTGTCGCGCATGAACAAAATTATTCATATTGATGTGGAAAATATGAATGCCACGCTGGAGGCGTATGTTGATTATGGTCAGTTGCAGGCTGAGGCGATGAAGCGGGGGCTGTGGAATGGCGGAAGCCCGCTGGCAACGGCTCTTTGCAAACTCGCTTCACAGTTTGCCTTTGCCGGGCTGTGGCAGACAGACTTAAAGTACGGGCTGCTCAGCCGCAACATAGTGAGCGTCAAAATGGTGCTTCCTGATGGGGAAATTCTTACCACCGGATCACGCTGCATACCAAAAGCAGGTGATTTCTGGGAATATGGTCCGGGGCCGGACTTGCTCGGGCTGCAGCGATCGGGTATTGGCACCAACGGCATTGTAACAGAAATTACGGTCAAACTTCATTCGTGGGTCGGAGACAAGGCATTCCCGGAGATCCCTGCGGGGAGGCCCAGTTTAGCTGATGTGCATGAGCCGAAATATGACAATCCGCCTGCAGCCTTGAAAAACCATAAACTCTACTGGGTGGAGTACAAGGATTTTAAATCGCAGATTAAGGCAATGCGGGAGATTGCCCATGCCGGCATAGCCATTGGACTGAATGCTACCGGAGTGTATTCAGCATATTACTGTTCACAAACCCAGGACATGACGGTCGAGCGCTGCAAAAATAAATTTTTCCCTGAATGGAACACCTATATAATCCTTGCGAACACGAGTTCGGATAAGCAGATCGAATATGAGGAAAAGGTTCTCCAGCAGATTATCAAGGAAAATGGCGGCACATTCCTTTCAGAATCCTATAAGCCTGAAGTGTTTGAAGCACTAAAGCCCTGGAATTATGACTGCATACGGCATTCCACGGGATACCGGATGAATCGCAAGGCATATCTTAATGCCTGGCTGCCGCAGGGGCCGTTAAGCAATGCTGTTGTGACCTCGAGGGAATGGAAAAAAGCCATACAAACATTTGGCGAGCTTGACATAACCGACCTGGGGGGCATAGATGACACCCCGTTTATCTATATGCTTCAGCGCGGCCATTTCTGCCTGTTTGAGACTGATAATTATCCGGACCCGACACTTCCCGATGAAATAAAAAAGGCCGCTGCTTATGGCATATATGGCGCTGCTACATTTATAAAATATGACCTGGGGCCACAGCTTATGGCGTTTTTAAATGTAGAGCCGTTCACCACCATGTTTCCAGAGGCAGGTCCCAATGGACATCTGTTCATGAGAAAGATCAGGAAAGTTTTTGACCCCAACAGTGTTGCCTCGCCGGGGCGCCAGGTTTTTACCGAGGAGGAATGGCAGCAGTTCCCGAAGGAATTCAAGAATTTGTTCAACCAGATGCGCGCAATGCATGGAATGGGAGCAGTGGAATAACGGGAGAACAGACTAACTCTGCAATGAGTGCGGGAGCGGAGGGGGAACTGCATGAATTCGGTAGACACCTCAAAACAAGGCGGGGATTTTCCCTGAATATTGTTAGTAAAAATTCTTGACTTCATAACCAATGAATAATAAGTGTTGCTCAATAATTCCCTATTCCAGTGAGAAATGTATAACCTGCGGTATTAACTGAATCCAGTATTTTCAAAAGGAGCCTACTGTTGAACCGAAATATGACCAGTAAATCGTAAGAACGACTTGAGCGGAGCAACGTAAAGCACATAACCAAATAATACAGCACGCATTAACCTTAGCACCACAAAGGCAGAAATTATGAATAGTTCTGCGTCGGAATGTGCATTAGGAAACAATGTACCGCCTTCAGGGTATAGACACTATATCCCTGTCGGCGGTTTTTTTGTTGAAGCACAGGCGCCCTCATTATTGCGCCGCAGGCTTTACGGTGGCGGCGAATCATTGCATGGATACTAAACATGTTCAGGTTGGGAGAGACGTGTGTTTAGTTAACGACGAGTTATCGTGAACTAATAGATTTCACAGCGCTATATAGGTCTCCGGGATTTCAGTTAGCCGATGTGCATTAGCAGGTTGTTGAAAAAGCAGTTTTTTCCCAGGCTGGTCAAAAACATCAAGATGCAAGGCGCGCGAAATCGTGAGGAATGAGGCGTACTTTACAGTACGTCGCAATGACGAGGGATGAGCGCAACGAAGCAGATGGGTGTTTTTCAACAGCCTGTTAGTAAACTTTTAACATGATACAGCAATCAGGGTAAGTACTAAGGGAAAGGAGGGTATTAAAGACGTATTAACTATCTAACCAGGGGTGAAGTTATCAAAAAATCTAATCTCAAAAGGAGGGAGAGAAATGATGAAAACGAAAAGAGGTTTTTTATTTTCTATGATCGCCTTGAGCATTATGCTCAGCTTTTCTTTGCCAACCCCGTCTCTGGGGGAAGAGGTTACGGGGGTAACACTCGAAAAATATGCAGAACAATATAAAGAGGTGGCGATTAAAGACCCGGCTTATATTGCGCAACTTGAGAAAGAGCGCAAGGAATATGGAATTTCCGCCAGAGACATTCAGGTAATGAACTTGTATTACATGAAGTTCATGCAGTTTAAAACCTGGGATGTTGCCTTTGGCAGGCTGCCGTTACTGAGAGAGGACGGGCAGGTACGGGAACGAGTGGTTACCAGGCAGCAGATGACCATGCCGCCGGAAACAGGAATAGGAGTTAAAGGTAATTTTAACTTTCTATCACCGAATGAAGTTAAGGGCATGAA
>JAPLIX010000208.1 GCA_026388865.1 Pseudomonadota bacterium
GGCCGCGATCTTGTGCTCCGGGCCGGTTTTGCAGCTGGCAGATAAACTGGATGTTTCATCCCCTCCGCTTTCATCCGCCGTGAGAACTTTGGAAGAGACGGAGCGAAACCAAATTCTTAAAATCATTTCTGAAACCCGATGGCACATCGAGGGAAAGGACGGGGCCGCTGCGATCCTGGGTCTCCACCCGAGTACCTTGAGAGCGAGGATGCATAAGCTCGGGATAGTCCGGCCGAAGACAAAAGAACCAGATTAGACGGTCCATCTCCCTTCAAAGTATCCCTCAATATGTTGAGGTTCCACCAAATATTGAGGCCAACCAGATCGTTTCTTACTTCTCTGCAATTCTCTTCTATCAATCTAAACCCCTGTTATTAAAGGATAATTCAAAGCTTTTGTTTTTAAACGGTTGTTGGCAACCCATTTGCAATTACCGTCTTCATGATACTGATCATCATACGAATGAAAATCATTTCTGAGAAGCGCATGGAGCTGTCACAGACCATTGCTTCACTGATCGGCTCCATACGAGCGGAGAAGGGCTGCAGGCGCTGCGACTTTTGGCAGAGTATGGAAAATGAAAATGAACTCTGTCTTCTTGAGGAATGGGATACCCAAAAGAACCTTAAGAACTACATGAAGTCAGGGCGTTTCAGGGTACTCCGGGGAGCGATGAACCTTCTCCAAGAGCCCCATGAAATGCTGTTCCACACCGTTTTCCACCCGGCGGGAATGGAGGGAATTTAATCAATCGAACAACCCGATTCTAAACGTTCCCTTCAGTTTTTTTGCAGACTGAGGCTTTTTCATGGGAGAGTGATATGTGCAGAAAAAGAAAAATTTATACGACGTCCCCAGATACCTACTGCAGCGTTATAAAACAGTATTTTAATGAAAAGGGCATTGACTACAAAGAGGTGGATATAGGCAGGAATGAAGCGGGATTTTTTGAACTGATACGTTTATATGGAAAAGGGCCTTTGCCCGTTATTGTTGAGGACGGCAGGATTGTTCCGGTAACCCAGGTTATGCAGAATGCTCACGTGAAGTTCCAGGGGTATGCGGGGAACATTGAATAATCATCGCATCGATCATGAGTATTGTACCCAGTGCTCCTGCAAAATACGTATGAACGTTCATGACAATAGCAGTAAATTTACAGTAAAAGCTTCCGGATTACTTACAGTAGCCCGGATGAAAGGGAGAAAAAATGCTGGCAGTTACTAGTAACTTTCTGGAGTACAGGCAAAAGCAAAGACCATCAGTTCATGTCGCAACAACCCTGTATGATCTTATTGAAACGGTTTCAGAGCAGGTGCCAACGGACGAGGAGTATTTCCTTACTCCGGCAGTGCTGAAGCTATTGAAGGACTGCCGGGCAGGCTTCTTATTCAATGGGTCCGACTAAATATGTGGTGGGATCAACTTTGGGCGAACGATAGCCAAGAGAGGGTAACCATGGAACAAGTTATTTTATTAATAGTCGCTGCGATAATTTATTACAACATTATGTGTCCTAATCAGGGCTAGAGTGCCCTGTAGTCAGCAGGAGATCATGAACCGAGTTGACGACATGAAGGGTGAGAAAACGGATAACCAGCAATGCAAAATTTTGTATTGGCAGGGGGACATCACCCAACGCGCATACATAATTTATAAGAACATTTAAACAAATGAAGAAAGGAGAAAAGCTGTGCCGTTGATTCAATTAATTATTGTTCTGGTTATCGTCGGGGTGCTTCTATGGCTGGTTAATAACTAAAGACAGGTAAGCCACTGGTTTGACCAGTGAGACTCACAATGTTTGACATTCAGATTCAGTTAAAGAAGAATCCTCCTTTGTGCAAAGCGGAAAGGCTTGATGGTTGTGCACAAAGGAGGAAAAAGGGATGTCA
>JAPLIX010000027.1 GCA_026388865.1 Pseudomonadota bacterium
CCGATGCCGCGGCCTTCCTGCCTCATATAAACGATAATACCTTTTCCCACTGCTTCGATCAGGGCCATGGCTTTATGGAGCTGCTCACCGCAGTCGCAGCGCAGAGAACCCAGCGAATCGCCGGTGAGGCACTCGGAGTGGACCCGCACCAGCACTTCCTCATCCGGCTCCCATTCGCCCTTTACCAGCGCTATATGGCTATTGCTGTCCACAATATTTTCATAAATGATGGCCCTGAAATCTCCGCCATACTCTGTCGGCAGAAACGTATCCACGGCACGCTTCACCAAAGATTCCATATTGAGGCGGTAGCGGATAATGTCCGCAACCGTTACAATCATGAGGTCGTGCTGTTTGGCAAACTTCTCCAGATCAGGCATGCGGGACATGGTGCCGTCTTCATTCATGATTTCGCATATTACGCCGGCAGGTTTCAGACCGGCAAGGCGGGCAAGATCAACAGAGCCTTCGGTCTGACCGGTTCTGCGCAGCACGCCGCCGTCTTTTGCCTGCAGGGGGAAGATATGCCCGGGCCGTGCCAGATCATCCGCTTTGGCGTTATCGGCAATGGCGGCAAGTACGGTCACTGCCCGGTCTGAAGCGGAAATGCCGGTCGAGGTCCCTTTTTTTGCATCAATCGAAACGGTAAAGGCGGTTTGAAACGCAGAGGTGTTCGTGCTGGCATGGACCATAAGCGGCAGGTCCAGCTGCTGCACTTTTTCTCCGGTGAGAGAAAGGCAGATAAGCCCGCGACCGTACTTTGCCATGAAATTAACCGCTTCGGGGGTCACTTTTTCCGCTGCCATGGCAAGATCGCCTTCGTTCTCCCGGTCTTCATCATCGCAGAGAATCACCATCTTGCCTTTTTTGATTTCTTCTATAGCCTTTTTGACTTTGGCAACCGGGGGGGTAATGTCAGCCCTTGTTTCCATGATGTTCCTATCGCCTGGTTACGAACGTTACGTAAAGTTATATTTATGCAGTAGATCCTCGGTGACGGTGCCATCCGCGGCACCCCTTTTCACGAGAAATTTTTCTATGTATTTACCCATGATATCAGTTTCAATATTTACCTGGTCGCCGGCTTTTTTACGGTTCAGGGTGGTATGGGATGAGGTAAAGGGGATAACCATTACCGAAAAGCCGTGAGCAGTGCATTGATTAACCGTCAGGCTGATGCCGTCGATTGCCACGGAACCCTTTTCAACCAGGTAGCGCACTATCTGCTGCGGTGCGGAGAACGAAATCTCTAGGGCATTGGCAACGGTGGTCAGCGCTTTGATACCGGCAATGCCGTCGATGTGACCGGTCACCAGGTGCCCGCCCAGCCTGTCCGAGAGCCGCAGCGCCCGCTCCAGGTTGACACTGTCGCGCTCCCGCCTGGCGCCGAGGGTGGTGCGCTGCAGGGTTTCAGGGGACAGGTCAACGGTGAAAAGGCTGCCATTAATCTCAATCACCGTAAGACACGCGCCGTCAACAGCAATGCTGTCGCCCAGGGAAATCTCTTGTGACGGAAACCTGCTTTCGATGGTCATCCGGGCAGCCGTCCCCTGGCGCATAATCTTTTTTATCGTTCCCTGATCCTCAATAATGCCAGTAAACATTTAAAAACCCGAATTACTAAATACTAAATCCTAACTTTTTAATTAGGATTTAGAGCTTAGAATTTAGTATTTATTTTGATATGTATCCTTCCACCAGTATATCATCTCCCACTTTCCGGTAGCGCAGGTATC
The DNA here is from genome assembly GCA_026388865.1 of Pseudomonadota bacterium. Lineage (GTDB taxonomy): Bacteria > Desulfobacterota > WTBG01 > CAIYCZ01 > CAIYCZ01 > JAPLIX01. Next base: position 1,737 of record JAPLIX010000027.1, read on the forward strand.
TGACCTTTATTGCATGGGAGACCTTGTTAATGCCTGTGCCGCCGACCATAGGGGGAGCCTTTTTCCCGCCGATAATCACCGGGGCATAGAAAAAAAAGACTTTATCCACAATGCCATCCTGCAGGGCGGCGGCGCTCAGTTCAGAGCCTCCTTCAATCAGCACTGTTGCAATGCCCCGCTGCCCCAGCTTTTTCATGAGCTGCTTTAAATCTACCCGGCCATTGCAAGCAGCTATGGGCAGAACCTCTGCACCGCTTTGTTTGACTGCGGCTGTCCTGCCTGGTGCGCTGTTACCGATCGTGGCAATGATGGTTGGTACAGCGCGGGCTGTTTTGAGCAGCTTGCTGGCCGGCGGCGTTCGCAGCCTGCTGTCCACAATAACCCGCAGCGGGTTTTTCCCCGCTCCCGCTTGCAGCCGCGCCGTGAGCAGGGGGTCATCTCCAAGCACGGTGCCGATTCCCACCATCACCGCATCTGCTTCAGAGCGCAGGCGATGCACCAGCTTTCGCGATGCCGCGCTGGTAATCCACTTTGAATCGCCGCTGGCGGTTGCAATTTTACCGTCAATGCTGGCAGCAAGCTTGAGATAAACAAAGGGAATATGTTTAGTAATATATTTTGTAAATGCTTCGTTAAGCTGCCGGCACTCGCGCTCAAGGATGCCGACCTCAACCGCAATGCCGGCAGCGCGCAGCTTTTTTATCCCGCTGCCGCTCACCCGGGGATTGGGGTCCTGCATGCCGATGAATGCCCTGCGGATACCGGCTGCGATCAAGGCATC
>JAPLIX010000501.1 GCA_026388865.1 Pseudomonadota bacterium
CCGGCATTTCCGTTACCGAGGCGCAGAAGCTTCTCGAAACACAGGACCGCATCATAAAAAGTTTCCCGGAAGTGGTCTCAGTGTTCGGCAAGGCCGGCCGCGCTGAGAGCTCCACTGACCCGGCCCCGTTTTCCATGATGGAAACCACGGTGGTGCTCAAGCCCCCTTCTGAGTGGCGCGCAAAAGACCGCTGGTACTCATCCTGGGCACCCGGATGGTTAAAGGCAGCATTCCGCCGCATCTGGCCCGACACCATGTCCTATGATGAGCTCATCAACGAGATGGACCAGGCTATTCAAATCCCCGGCAACACCAACGCCTGGACCATGCCGATTAAGGGCCGTATCGATATGCTCTCCACCGGCGTGCGGACGCCCATCGGGATAAAAATCCTCGGGGCCGACCTCAGCACAATCCAGAGCACCGGCGAAGCCATTGAAAAAGTTGTAAAGGCCATTCCCGGTACCCGAAGCGTCTATGCCGAGCGGGTGGCCGGCGGCTATTTTGTGGATTTCACCCCCCGCCGAGAAGCGCTCGCGCGCTATGGCCTGACCATTGAAGATCTGCAGAACGTCATCATGTACGCTATCGGCGGTGAAACCGTGTCCACCACGGTCGAGGGCCGCGAGCGCTATACCATAAACCTGCGCTATCCGCGCGATCTACGGGCCAACCTCGACCAGCTGCAGCGGGTCCTGGTGACTACAAAAAATGGCATCCAGGTCCCCATGGCTGAGCTGGCTGAAGTTACGCTCGCCCTGGGCCCGAATATGATCCGTGATGAAAACGGCATGCTTGCGGGGTATGTGTTTGTGGACATAGCTGACCGGGACGTGGGCTCGTATGTGGATGAGGCCAAGAAAGCTGTTATGCAGAAGATAGCGCTGCCGACCGGGTATTCTCTTATCTGGAGCGGCCAGTATGAAAATATGCTCAGGGTGCGCGAGCGCCTGAAAGTTGTGGTGCCGGTGACCATCTTCCTTATCTTCATGCTGCTGTATATGAACACCAAATCAGCATTCAAGGCGGCGGTAGTGATGCTGGCAGTGCCCTTTTCGGTTGTGGGCGCAGTGTGGCTCATGTACGCACTGGGCTATAATGTCTCCATTGCCGCCTGGGTCGGCATGATCGCCCTCATGGGCCTGGACGCGGAGACCGGCGTGTTTATGCTCCTGTTTCTTGATCTTTCCTATGATGAGGCAAAAAAGAATAATAAGCTCAGAAACATGGCCGAACTGCATGAAGCTATCATCCACGGCGCGGTAAAGCGCATCCGGCCCAAGATGATGACCGTGGCCGCCGCGGCCATGGGTCTCATGCCCATCATGTGGTCGATAAGTACCGGGGCTGACGTCATGAAGCGCGTCGCCGCGCCCATGGTAGGCGGCCTTTTTACCTCGTTTCTAATGGAGCTGCTGGTGTATCCGGCAATTTATCTGCTCTGGAAAAGAAACACGGAATGCAAAAACATCCAATAGAATATGCTCTATATTGCATACGCCACAGGGTTCACGGAAAAACATGTGTGTTCTCTTGTTTCCTCCCCCCTCTTGAAATACGGGGACGCTTACGGCTTTCCTGTGTTCTCTGCGGCACTCTGTACCAAACGCAATCAATAAGGAGGTCTTTATGAAAAAGCAGAGTTTCATTATTATTGCTGTTGCTTGTGCAGCGCTGGTGCTGCTCGCAGCAGGTACGGCAACTACTTCGTTCGCAGCGCAGGGAAAAGTTTCCTACACCTGCCCCATGCCCGAGCATGCGGATGTAATAATGGACAAGCCCGGCAAGTGCCCCAAGTGCGGCATGGACCTGGTGGCAAAGAACCAGGAGCCCGCGGTGAAATATACCTGCCCCATGCATCCGGACGTTATATCAGACAAGCCCGGCAAGTGCCCCAAGTGCGGGATGAATCTGGTGCCCATGAAGCCCGATAAAAAATAAGCCGGGAATCACTCCTATGGAAAAGCAGAAACGGAAAACTGAAGCTGCTGAGCAGCAAAACTGCGCGGTGTGCGGCAAGGCAATAACGAAGACCACCATCAAGCGCATGGGAAATTTCCACTGCTCGGTATACTGTGCTGAGCAGGGGCGCGAGCGCATGGAAAACCTGGACCTGGAGAAAATAGATTTTGCCGCTCTCGGGCCGGTGGTTGACCGCTTCATGAGCACCTGCCAGGTATGCCCGCTGGTGCTCAAATGCCGCGAGGTGCGCCCGTTTTGCGGCGCCTGGTTTGAGGAGCTGCACGATGATATCTCCATGCGCTGGTGCTGCCATGCCATCTATGCGCTGAGCTGCATGCTCTCTGATGGCTCGGTCACTCGGGACGTCGTCCAGAAGGTCATAAAAAAAGCTGAAGAGATTGCCCGCGCGCGCGGCAATGCCGGGGTGAGCACGGTTACGCTCGCCATGGCAACAGGCGAGCTGATGGAAGATTTCAGCTATACCGCCCATCCCGATGTTCAGCCTGCCCCGCCGGACGTGGAGCATGACCACTATCTTGCCTGCGTGCAGTGCGACAAAAAGTTCATGGATGAATGCCTGCGGGAGACCGAGGAGGCCGAGAAGAACCTGCCGCAGGTAGAAGCGCAGCTTGATTTTCCCTACTGTGGCCACATGCGCTATGAGATGTCATCAATGCTTCTGAACCCTAACGTTGACATGGGAAAAATAAAAAAGCTGATCGATAAATCGCGCAAGGTGATGAAGGAAAAGCAGTACAAG
>JAPLIX010000110.1:0-8318 GCA_026388865.1 Pseudomonadota bacterium
ACCGGCGCAACAGCCCAGAATTCAAGCGACGCAAATACGTACTGCGTCTGGCAGCCGGGCACAGCTGGATCAACGGCAGTCACCAGCTTCTGCACATCGTCCAGGATCATTTGCTTGATGTCCGCTGCCGGCATAACGCCGTTTGCCTCCTCAAGAAGCAGGGATACTGCCCCATCATTACTCTCTAACAAGTCTAAAAGCTCTTGTGCCGATTGCTGCACAGCCTGCGCATTAAGTGCCTGAATTTTTCTCAATGCCGGCATCTTAAACGGGGAATTTGCAATAAGCTTCTCAATAAGCTTTTTCTCATCCAGAACCGGCTTTTTAGTTCCCGGTGCAGCCAAGGCCGTGCTGAAAGGGATTAACACCATTAATAATGAAATATAGGTTGCGATACATTTTTTAAACATGGTTCTTTCCTTTCGATCAATAAGATTGATGACGTCGTAAAAAGTCAAGAAACGAACAACTTGTCATTGCGAGCGAAGCGCGGCAATCTCACAACTTTCTGAAACTCCATGGGATTGCTTCGTCGTTTCACTCCTCGCAATGACAGCAAGGGACTTTTTGCGACTTTGTCAAGATTTACCCTCAAGGATTTTATTATGTCTAATGGCACAATAAAGCCGGCTTCTCAGCATACCTCCTTTCAATCTCTATTGCTTCCATTTATCAGTATTGTTATACCCATGGAAAAGCCTGTTTTATGACTTTCTACTATATCATGAGATTGGCTGTTGTTCAATTATTTTAAAGCATTATTTTAAAGTCAGTTTCACGGAGCACCGGATATGCTGCTTGCCGGCATCAGTGGCAGCGCTGACGCGCGGGCACTGGTAAGAAGGCTGACCGCGGCAGGTTAATCCTTTGCCCCCGTCAGATACCTGTTCACATCCTCAATCCACTTCCATTCTGTTCCCTCACCGCTTTCGGTCACCACGGTAAAGTCAAGCTGCGCGGGATGCTTGGCATCGATGACCAGGGTGCTCGTTGACGGCCGCAGTACGGGAAGCAGATGGGGAAAGTCCGAGGCTGAGATGCTTATGCGCACCCGGTGCCCGGCCCTAAACACGCAGTCCATGGGCCAGAGCTCAATCACATACGGGTAAAGCTCTCTGGCTTTTATGGGCCCGGGGTTTTTATCAGGCATGTCATAGATTCATCCGGGTCATAGGGCCGGTGCCAGGCACTGAGCCATCCGGAGGTGATGTTCTTTGCCCGGCCTTCAGGAAACACATCGTTTACTTCTATCACCCACTGCACATCCTCCCGGTCCATGAGATCAAGAAGGAGGTTGGTATCGACATTGAATATTTTTTTTATCAGCCCGATGGTCTTCTGCACCGCCTCCTGCTTGAGCGGCCGGTCAAAGGCGGTGCGCGCCCAGAAGGAGAGCAGCAGCGGGCCTGCTATTTCAAGATCCTGCTGCAGGGGCTCGGTGGTGAAGGTCAGAACGCCGACTTCATCCTGCCTCTCATCTATGAGGGCATCCTGCCAGGTGGTGGACATGCGGCCGCCCCATCTCACCTGCGAGCGTGATGTTTTGCCGTGAAGTTGGTCAGGATTATGAATCAGCACGGGCGTGCCTTCGCCTGCATCAAGACCCGAGACATTGTCGGTCAGTGAATAATTAAACTCCCTGTTTATGACCGAAAACCAGTCGCCGCGAATTGCGGAAGGCTTCTGCCTGGTGAGGAATAACGTCTGGTTCCTGACGCGCGCGGCAGGAAGCGGCCAGGACTTTTCCGCGCGCCACTTCTCGGCTCCCATCACGTACAGCAGCACCGGAAACTCTGCCATGAACGGGTCGGCAACCCCTTTTATCTTCCAGTCAAACCAGCGCGCCTGAATGCTGCCTTCCATGAAGCCGTCGATGCCGCTCCAGAGCGCGCCGTCTTCATGATACCACTGGCCGACCAGAAGCGACTTGTCTGCTGCCGCGTGACGGGAAAGCCCGAAGCTGTAGTTGTTGAGCGTGCCGCGCAGGAAAAGGTCAAACCAGCCGCTGGCAAGAAAAACCGGGAGCTTTTCCGGTATAACAAAATCCCCCTGCAGAAAATCCCAGCCTGGTTCCGGCTTCAGCGGCCAGTAGATCATGGGTGAGCGCAGGTCGTAAAACGTGCCGTCTGCAGCATGGCCGTAATCCATGATCCAGCCAAAATTCGTTGCTATCTGCTCGCGGTGGCTCTGCTCAATGGCTGCTGCTTCTTCAAGCACGTCCTCATCCGGAAACAGCCCCGCGTCTTCAAGCAGCAGCGGGGTCTTGAGCGCGCCCATGTCAATCCCGAATATCCATAGCGGTATAAACCCGAGATCAAGATTTCCGCCCTGCATGACAATGTCCCGGTACGCATCGCTCAATGCTTCTATGGGCATGCTTGCTTTCAGGTGCAGCGGCTCGCCGCTCTCATCCCGTGCGACCCGTCCGGCTGCAAGCAGCTGTATGATGGCGCAATAGGACGGGCCGATCATGCCGACCCTGCCGTCAGACCAGCTCTGAAGAGGAATCCACTCATCGATAATGTGAACAATATCATTCTGCTCAACCGGGTCAAATGATACCCACTGGCCCGCGGATGACCCGGTGCCGCGGATGTCAACCACCATGACCGTGTATTCATGGCTGAGGAGGTTTTCAACATAGGGCAGAAAATTTTCCCTGCGGTACGGCGTGGCAAGAAGTATTACCGGAAGCTTTTTATCCGGGACAGGACGGATAATGGTAGCCCACAGATCAACTGCGGGTGCGCCGTTAAACCCCGGAACCGGTACACGCACGTTCAGGTCCAGCACATAATCGGTGAGCCCCAGCCCTGCAAGCCGCTTCCGTATTCCGCGCTCGACGCCGGAAGAAAGGTTAAGCGCAGACGCAGGGGCAGCAGTCGCTCCCGCAAGTATGATGAATGCTATATAACGAATGATTGTGCGCATAGTTTATGAACACAGCCGGTCTGATGAATAATGCGGGATGGTTATGGTCGGTTGTTGAAAAAGTCGTTTTCTCCCAGGCTGGTCAAAAACATCCAGATGCAAGGCGCGCGAAATCAAGAGGAATGAGGCGTACTGTACCGTACGTCGCAATGACGAAGGATGAGCGCAACGAAGCAGATGGGTGTTTTTCAACAGCCTGTAAGTATTAATTGATACGTGGGCATATCAACAAAGAACAAGCCGCCTGCCTTTTGTGAGGCAGGCGGCATAATGCATAACTGCTATTCAACCACTTCCTGCTTGTGGGTGGGAAAATCAAGCAGGATGACTTTTTTCGGCACGACCTTTATGAGCACATAGGCCGGGTCTGTGGGCCCGGTCTTCCAGAAGGCCGACCACTTCTCTTTCCAGTATTGTTTTCGTATCGCATCATCGGTCACAATCTCAGCCTTACCCAGGGCATTTATGCTGCTGTGGTCAGTTGGGCGGTACACGAACACGCTGGCATTGGGGTTTTTCTTTATCTCTTTCACCTTGTTTGACTGGACACCGGTGGCAAACCAGAACACCAGGTCTTCCTTCAGCGTGATGTTCTCCATCATCCGGCCTTTGGGAATCCCGTTCTCGTCAATGGTGATAAGATTTGAGTACTGATAGGTTGCAAAAAACTCCACAATCTTCTTTCGCAGTTCATCCTGAGCCATACATTAACCTCCTTGTTGTTGAAAATCCTGAATTCGAAACATTAAACCCTAAACAATGCTGAAAAAGCAAACAGAGCAATTTCTGTTTAAAATTTTCTGGCACCCCGGTGAAATGAAAAGCTGTTCTGCCGTTTCACCTTTCACTTTTCACCTTATTATTTAAACCTTACCACAACTAAGAAAGAAAATTAAGCAAAATTACTGTGCATGGAGCCCCTGAAGTACCAAGGGCAGCGGCATTTTAAGACCACTGCCCGGTAACCTGTAATCTATGTATTCAGATTAAACAATATAATGATAGGATAATGTCAATACTTTATTACGATTGCCTGACCCTCTGTGTTCTCCCTTTATAATTAAACGTAAATAAGAAAAATTTATTGGACATCTGGAAGAAAAACTGAGTAAGATATTGAAACGCAAAAAGATGGGAGACCAAAGAAGCAGAAAAACTAGTAGGATGTTTTCAGATTTTCCCAGAATAACTTGTTGGCCAGAAGAAAATTGCGGCCACATTCACGATTTGATATGATTGGACGTTAATGAAACCGACAAAAGTTTATGACGTATTCAGACAGACAACCGAGGCCATTCTTGGTGGCGAGCTCATCCGCCAAGTCAGCAAGACCGATAAGGAATTCCACTTCCAGAATTGGTTCGAAGCCCGCCTTGCGGCTATCAACGTGCACTACGATAAAGGCGGAAGAAATTCTTACCCAGATTTCGCGCTCGTGGAGTTTACCGAAGGCTATGAGATTAAGGGCCTTGCGTGGCCTGGCCGAGAATCATCATATGATTGCAACAGCCAAGTCCCAACGGGTTTCCATAACGGACGAGATATATACTACGTGTTTGGGCGGTATCCACCCGCAGATGAGGCGGGAGACGAGTACCCCGTAATCGACATCGTTCTCTGTCATGGCGACTTTCTCAACGCCGATCACGAATATCGACACAAGAACAAGAGCGTGAAGGGCTTCGGCAGCTATGGCGATATTATGATTCGGGATCGCAAGATGTACGTTGCCCCCACACCTTACGCAATTGCCGACGGATTTACAGGAGCGCGGACACTTGTAATTCCCGCCGAATGGGATCCACCGCCGAATATGCAGATCGTCGGAAGACTTGACCGAAGAGAAGCCCCGAATGTTGTGGTGGGCTATGCCTTTGATCTTAAATCAAACGTCATTACGCCCACTGCTATTGCAAACCCCTCTTCGGGCAAGGTTCATTCATTTATCGCTTATCGGCTTGAGGGGGATTCCGTAAATCCCGTCACCATCAAAGCTCATGCGCCAGTCATCACCACAGATGATGGCGAACAATAGGCGGCGTCATGCCCAAACTGATTGAATCTAACTTCCCGTTTGCTCGCCTATCAAGAATAGCCGAGCAAGAGTCGTGGCGCAAGGAAGTCTACCGACCCGTCTACTACATCCATAAATGGTGGGCGCGACGACTGGGAACCGTCTTTCGTGGACTTATACTCGGCTCTCGCCTAGAGGATACTGCTGACTTCTGGACCCGATTCTACGGGCCCAATGACTTCAGCGACGTAACTCTCTTCGATCCATTCATGGGAAGCGGTGTCACTGTCGGCGAGGCAATCAAACTCGGATGCCGCGCAATCGGTCGAGACATTAACTCCGTCGCCGTTACCGCGTGTCGGACAGCATTTGAGAAATATGATCGGGTTGCTGTCCGGGAGACATTTCGCAGACTTGAGACGACTATTGCCCCGACATTGTTGAGCCTGTTCCAGACAAGATCAGCCAATGGAGATATCACCACTGTTCTTTACTACTTCATGGTCAAGATTGTTGATTGTCCTCATTGTCAAAACCAGATCGACCTATTCAAAAGACAAATCTTCTCGGCTAATGCAGTTCCCAAGAAAGACCCATCTGCGCGCGCGTTGTGTCCGGCCTGTGGAATGATTGTACACACACAATATGACTCGGAAACTGCGCTATGCACTTCCTGTAATCACCAGTTCAACCCACAAAAAGGATCTGTTTTGGGGTCAAAGGTGCATTGTCCCGATTGCCATAAGGAATTCAAACTCGTCGATGTCATGCGATCCCGGAACGGCCCGCTTGGCTACCGCCGTTATGCAAAGATGATTCTTTTGCAGGATGGGACGAAGAAATACGAGCCGATCAATGACTATGATCGCGACATAGAGAAGCGAGTCGCGGATGAGTATGCTTCGGCTATCGCCGAACTACCGCGAGTCCGTGTCGAACCGGGCTACAATACGAACCAAATGATCAAGCACAACTACCGTTATTGGCATGAGTTGTTCTCTGACCGCCAGGTGGTCTGCATACGGCATCTGGCCGAAGCAATAAAAACTATTGACGATGTCGGTATTCGGCGGCTCTTTTCTTGCCTCTTTTCTGGAACGCTTGAATTCAACAATCTCTTCGCCTCCTTCAAGGGAGAGGGTACGGGCGCCGTAAGGCATATGTTTGCCAATCACATCCTCAAGCCAGAACTCATGCCGATTGAAGCGAATCTGTGGGGCACTCCCAAGTCATCCGGGGCCTTCTCGTGCCTATATCAGTCGCGCGTCGAGCGAGCTCTCGATTACAAAGCGCACCCCACGGAAGTCGTCATTGATTCGTACTCGGGAGCCAAATCTGGTGGATTCAGCAAACAGCTGTCTGCACCGGTCACTGGAACATATGCAGCGTTTACTGAGAGTAGTGGCAGCGTCTACATAAGCCAGGGTGATTCTTCATGCACAGACATTCCGGATGGCGCTGTTGACCTGATAGTGACAGATCCTCCATTCTTTGATAATGTTCACTATTCTCAACTAGCAGACTTTTTCTATTACTGGCTTAACCAATTGCTCAATCTTTCACCTGCCTGTAGCACCCGATCGAAGGCAGAAGTGCAAGATACGGATGCATTCCTCTTTACAAGCAAACTCACGTCGGTATTCGCTGAGTGTCGGCGAATACTGCGAAACGATGGCCTGTTTGTCTTCACATATCATCATGCGAGACATGATGGCTGGACGGCTGTTCATCGCGCAATTCGTCATGCAGGCTTTATATGTACCCGTTCGTTTCCCATAAAAGCTGAAATGGCAGTATCAATGCCGTTGCAGCAGGCTAAGTCTCCCATCCATCTTGACCTGGTGCTGGTATGTCGCAAGTCTGTCCTCGACGCGACGCCCCAGCGAGAGACTGAGCCTGTCCGCGAAGCCATCACAAGAGCCGCAAGACAGGCGTCGGAACTGACCGATAGCGGAATCCAGGTTTCACTCGCAGACGCAAAAGTAATCCTGATGGGTCAACTTCTTTGTGAGACACACAGACTGCATTGCCTTGATGAAGAGGAATCATTTTTGGAGCACAGAGAGAAGGACGTGGATTGCTATGTTGAGGAGGTCATCACTGAGAAGGGCGAGGTTCTGTACAAAGCGCCCGCTACTCAGCAACTCGTGCTGTTCGAGAAAATGGCTGAATACTTGGCCAACAAAGAAGTCGAGCGTACTGGTGACCCGTTACGCGTCTTCCCAGCCGCTCACCTCTGAACGTTAGGCGCATGAATTCCTCCCTCTACAGAAAGAAGGAGACAGGAAAAAGGGCGCCCGTTTCTACAATCCAAATAAAAAAGCTTCTACCAGCTAATAGAGTCGGTTTATACAGGTCTCCCAGTGATGCATGTCCGCCATTACACCGGCTTCTTCCAAGGCAGATTCTGCACGCTGCAGCCGGTATTTTATCAGCTCCTCTTTCGGGTGAGTCATACCGTAATCCCCTCCTTCACAACACTCTGGAAAAAGGGCGTTGACTTCATGAGCGGATCATTCCATTCCTGTCTTGTGTGAATTATTGCGTTTATAATCTCTCCGTATGCCAATTCAATTTCGAATATTTTATTATGAAGCTCTATTTTTTCTTTTTCACTGATAACCTCATTAATGATAATGAGAACATCCCAGTCAGAGTACTGGCTTGCAGTTCCCCGTGAGCGGGAACCGAACAAAATAATTTTAGCTGATGGGAAGTCATTAATGACAGTGCTTTTAATTTTATTTAATACTGCATCATGATTCATAGAGTGCTATCCTGTCACAATCAATTGATTTTTTTACATAGGAAAATGCAGAGACACTTCCCGTATTAAATATCCTTTAAAACCTGCATTGCCGATTGCTCTTTCGCAGCACGGCGATACGACAGGCTTCGCTCAATACGCTGCATTTCATCTTCATACTGGCGGCATGTGAGTGAAAAAAAGGACAGATATGCTTCCTCATTCCTGCAGGCAAGCCGCCGTCCGGAAAGCGCTTCAAATGCAAGAATCGGATCGCTGGTGTTCAGCACGACAATATCAATATTGTCATACTGAAGCGCGCCTTGGCACAGCCCGACAATCTCAGCCAGCATATCAGGTGTTGGCCGCTCGGAGAGGTGCACCGCAATATCTATGTCAGCAGTATCCCTGATAAGAAAGCCATCCTGAGACGAACCGAACAGCAGTGCAAAGTCTATCTTGTTATGCTGCTGCAGTGCATTTCCCAGCGCTGCGATACTAAATTCCCTCATACTTTTTTATCTCGTCAATAAATTTTTTAAAATCATTAAGGTTATTCTGCACAATGGAATACAATATCCCCAGTTCTATTGAATCATACTGGTGAACCACAAGGTTTCTGAATCG
>JAPLIX010000110.1:8341-11198 GCA_026388865.1 Pseudomonadota bacterium
ATTTTACTGTACGCATCGTCGCTCTGTGTGATTCCCAGCTCCCGGAGTTTTTTCAGAGTATCGGCTGCTGTTTTTTGAGGTGTTATGCCTTTTTGTGCAATAATTCTTTCCGCAATGTCAATCATGACTTCGATCATCACCTGCAACGAACGCTCTACAATTTTCTGCAGCCCCCAGTCAGACTTGAATTGCTCCAGTGAAACAGGGAAATATTCCTGCAGTTTCTTTAAATACTCTTCAATGATTGCAAGTTTTGCTACGATAACTCCGTTCCCTACCACTATGCCCTCACAAAACAAAAGAAGCGCCCATTACCATGCTTTTCACTGAGACGTTATAATTGCTGATGATTATAGGATATCAGATCGAAAAAAGTAAACATAATTTTAGGGGTTAGGGGGCAGGCGCTCTGCGGAGCGTGGACGAGCCGCGATTCCGTGAAGCGGGGGCTCTCACTGCGGGCGGCCGGGTGCACAGTCCTTGCTCATCCCTGGCTCCCCTGTGTTCTTAGCAGACCGGCACTGTTTGTCAAGAACCCGGACATGCCCCCGCGGTTTCACGGCCTGGAAATTAGGGGCACACATCCCGTTAAATTTTAACAATAGAATTCAGCCAAAGAGATCGATTGTGAGGGGCCAGGGAAGTGCTGTCGGGCTTTTGCTTTTGACCGGCACCGCTAAACGTGCCGGTGTTTGCAAGCAATATTTCAAAAAATTTAATATTTGCATGTTTTTATCAAAAAAATTTGTTGCCTGTAAATAATAAAATGGCAGGAGACATACAAAGTCTTTAGCTGTCAGACATAAGCCATATAGAATCAAGTCTGTTATGCAGGGCAGAGGGCCTCCAGGCGTGCCGGCTTACATTAAGCCAGTAATACAGGGTAATTGAACGCTGCGGCATTCCTTTTTTTTACCCCTTTTACCTTGACTAAAAAGAAAAGTTACGATAGTGTGAAATCCTTTAATTTCTATCAGGTCTGCAGCCATATTCCCCTATGGAAGAAAAGAAAGAATTTCTCAAGCAGAGAATAAAGAAGCTCCAGGATCTGCGGGATCAGGGCATCAACCCCTACCCCAATGATTTCCGGGTGCAGCACACCACGCAGGAGCTGATCGACCGGTTCGCCGGCAAAACCCCCGAGGAGGTGCAGGAGTCAGGCGCTGAGTTTGTGATAGCCGGCCGCGTCATGTCAATGCGCGACTTTGGAAAATCAACCTTCATCCATCTCCAGGACCGCAAGGGCCGCATCCAGGTATATCTGCGCAAAGACAAGCTGGGCGCAGACACCTACCAGATGGTAAAAAAGATGGTTGATATGGGCGATTTCCTGGGGATAACCGGCACGGCGTTTGTAACCCACTCCGGGGAGCTGACCATTTTAGCGGATGCATGCACGCTCCTGAGCAAATCCCTGCAGCCGCTTCCCGAGAAATGGCACGGGCTTCAGGACATTGAGCTGCGCTACCGGCAGCGCTACCTTGACCTGATTGTTAATCCCCAGGCGCGCGCCACCTTCCAGGTGCGCAGCCGCGTTATCAACCTGATCAGGGAATTTCTCTGCCAGCGCGACTTTGTGGAAGTGGAAACCCCGATGATGCAGTCAATCCCCGGCGGCGCGACCGCGCGGCCGTTTAAAACCCATCATAATGCTCTGGACATGGACCTGTACCTGCGTATCGCCCCGGAGCTCTATCTGAAGCGGCTGGTGGTGGGGGGCTTTGAGCGCGTCTTTGAGATCAACCGCAATTTCCGCAACGAGGGGATTTCCACCCAGCACAACCCTGAGTTTACCATGCTTGAGTTCTATCAGGCCTATGCTACCTACGAAGACCTGATGGCGCTCACCGAGGAGCTGTTCTTGTTTATCAGCCTGCAGCTTTTTGGAACCGGCAAAATTACCTGCCAGGGGACCGAGATAGATTTCACCCCGTCCTGGACCAGGATGACGCTCAAGGAGGCAGCCGCACGCTACGGCTCCATAGATGCTCGTGATCTTGATGACCGGGACCAGGCCTATGCCCACGCAAAAAGGCTCGGCGTCCCGCTCACCGGGGATGAGCCGCTGGGAGAAATCGTGACCGGGATTTTTGAGCAGGTGGCAGAGGAAAAACTGGTGCAGCCGACCTTTATCACCCAGTATCCGCTTGAGGTATCGCCGTTGGCACGAAAGAACGAGGCCAACCCGAAGGTGACCGACCGCTTTGAGCTCTATATCATGGGGCGGGAAATCGCCAATGCCTTCTCCGAGCTGAACGACCCGGAAGACCAGCGTCGGCGTTTCACGGAGCAGGCGCAGGCCAAGCAGAAGGTGGAGGGACAGGTCACTGAAATCGACGAGGACTATATCTGCGCGCTGGAGCACGGCATGCCGCCGGCTGCCGGTGAAGGCATCGGCATTGACCGGCTGGTGATGCTCTTTACCGATTCGCCGTCAATCCGGGATGTGATACTGTTCCCGCTGCTGCGCGCTGAAAAGCAACAGGAAACTATAAAAGATGCGCTATGAACTGTATATCGGCCTGCGCTACCTCAAGGCCAAGCGTCGGCAGACCTTTATATCAATCATTACCCTGATCTCCATCTCCGGCGTTGCCATCGGCGTGATGGCGCTGATCCTGGTGCTCGGGGTTATGACCGGCTTCACCGATGACCTGCGGGAAAAAATTCTCGGGACCAACTCGCACCTGGTCATCTCTAAATTCGGCGCCAACCTGAACGACTACCGGCAGGTCATGGAAAAAATCCGCGGCTGCCCCGGCGTGGCGGCCTCGACCCCGTTTATCCTGTTCCAGGGGATGCTCTCCTCCGGCACCAATGTCTCGGGAGTGGTGCTGCGCGGCATTGACGCTGCCAC
>JAPLIX010000511.1 GCA_026388865.1 Pseudomonadota bacterium
ACTGCTTTCTCTGCGGCAATTCCCAGTTCTTTAAAAATGCTTTGGTCCTCAATCTGCGCAAGCACCTTAACCATATCCGCTTTCAGTGCAGTGCTCCCGCGGGCGGCTATCTTCTGCAGGCAGCGCGCCATGGCGCTTATCTGCGCGGCATCCATCGGCGCGGCCCTGCCGCTGCACAGCCGGACAGCAAGCGGCAGCGCCCGGAGCAGGCCGCCTCTCGCCTCTGCCCGCAGGACCGGATCCTTCCTCAGCAAAGCCGATACTTCAGACGAATGCCGATAATAAAGCCTGACATACTGCGCCCCGGCGTCAGTCTTCTTGAGCACTGTGTCGCGGAACAGGCGCAGCAAGGCAAGGTTTCCGACTTTGCCGCTGAGCCGAGAGTATCGGCCGATGCCTCGATGGTAAATGATCCTGCCGGAGAAATAAGGGTATAAAACCCTGCATCAGTAGCTGTTGACCCGCCGGCTTCGGTTGTGACGGCAGCGTTATCAACCCCTTCACCGGTAGCATCATCAATAACCATCCCTGATACAAGGCCGGTCCCGGAAGACGAGGTGGTAAAACTTACGCGTTGCTTGTCAGGGCACACGCTTGTTATCAGGCATTTCCAAATGCCCTTCATCGCGTTTACGATCGAGATTTCTGCTTTCGTGTTTGTTATCGGCTGTTTATCTCCATATTGTTTTCCATCCGGCTGCAGTATCTGCAGCAGCGGGAAACACGCAGCGGCCGACCGCATACTGCTGTGCGGCACGTCAGGTGCTCCATGCAATGATGAGAAGGTGCCGGTTATCTGTCCCGAGTAATTAATGTTTAAGTTCGAACCGTTAAAGGTGTTGGTTATGGGGAATGTCAGACCCCCGGAGGATCCTATGTCCCCCGAGAAGTTATTGATTATATTGATGCTAATCGTTGCACTGGCTGTTAGGCTCTGGTTGTCGGCAGCGGTAACGACAAGACCGGCCAGCCCGGGCGCAGTACGCGACGCAACGGTTGTCTGCAGGCTGTAGATGCCGTCCCCGGCGGTTTGATCTCCATTGCTGCCGTCATCATACATCTGCTGGCTGGAACTTCCGCCGATCGGTTGCAGATTAATGGTTACCGAGCTTATATTCTGCATGCCCAGCGGATGGAAAACCTGCGCGAAAAAAATCACCGGGGTTGTGCCGTCTGCAGGCACGTTTGCACTGCTGGCATAGGCTTCTTCTATTTCCGGCTTGTTGGCTTTTGCTATAAAATCAATCCCGTCAATATCTTTGCTTTGCACTTTGACTTCACGGCTTGGCGGCACAAAGGTGGTCGCGTTCTTGAAGGGCGCGACCGTGTATGTCCCGGCGGTCAGTCCGGGGAAGCTGTATGTTCCATCAGCACCGGTATCTGTCTGCTGTTGACTCCCGTTCAGAAAAATCGTAACGCCCGCACGCCGGTCACCGGAAACAGTGCCGCTCAGGGAGAAACTTGCCGGCGCTGCGGCAACCGTTATGTAGCCCTGCTTTATCTCACGGTCCGAGCCCTCAGGGCCGGTTACCGAGAGCGTTACATCATAGGTTCCCGGCTGGCTGTAGGTGTGCTGCGGATTTTTTTCAGTGCTGGTGCTGCCGTCCCCGAAGTTCCACGTGTAAGAAGTTATGGTTCCTGTTGAGGTATCAGTAAACTGCACCGCGAGAGGAGCGGTGCCGCTGGCAACATTGCTGGAAAAATCAGCCTGCGGCGCATTCCGGCTGACCGTTATATAGTTAATCTTGGTAAGCGTATCGTCTCCCCCCGGTCCTGTTGCCGTTAAGGTTATTGAGTAGATGCCGGCGGTGTTAAAGGTGTGCTGCGGTTTCTGCTCACTGCTTTTATTGCCATCGCCGAAATCCCATGACCAGGAATCTATCACTCCTGTTGAAGCATCGGTAAAGGTAACCGCAAGGGGCGCGTTGCCGCTGATGGGAGCAGCAGTAAAGAGAGCAGCAGGGGGTGTGGGAGCACCGGTTCTCGCGGGATTTTCCCTGTACATAGGCCATGAACTGGTTTCGTCCGGGGCAGTGGCAAGATAATACAGATCCTGTCCTCCCACATAGAGGTAGCCGCCTGCTATGGCCGGAGAGGAGCCGAAGAAGCCGAGGCTGTCAGTTTCTCCCAGTACGGACTTCCAGACCACAGCTCCTGTGAGCGCATTAAGACAGTAAACGGTCCCGTCGGTGCTTTTTACATATACATATTTGCCGGTGACGGCCGGGGAGCTTAATAGTGCGACACTGAATGTTGCAAATTCCCATTCTTTGGTCCCTGTTTGAGCATCCAGGCAATATACCGTTCCATTAGTGTTCATTATGTAGACAAAACCATTGGCCAACGCCGGGGATGAAGACGCAATGGATTGGCCTGTGTTAAAATCCCAGACCTTTTTCCCGGTCAGAGCATCAAGGCAGTAGAGCCTGCCATCAAAGCTGCCGGCATATACCAGGCCCTCTGTAACTGCGGGCGAAGAAACAACTATGCCGCCGGTTGTAAAATCCCAGACCTTTTTCCCGGCATCAGCAGTAAGGCAATACATTTTAGAATCACTGCTGCCAATATACACATAACCGTCTGCCACGGCAGGAGAAGATTCAATGTCGCTGCCTGTCGCAAATCCCCATATCCTGTTCCCGGTAAGGGCATTAAGGCAGAAAACAGTTTTATTTGTTTTATCGCTGTTTAAATCGCTGGCCGCATATACATTACCGCCATAGACAGCCGGAGAAGAACCCACCGGAGCGCCGGCGGCAAATGCCCAGAGCTGGTTTCCGCTGCCTGCGTCGAGGCAATAGACATTACCGTCATAACTGCCCGCGTATACATTCCCTCCCGATACCACCGGAGAGGAGCTCACTTGATCATTGGTTGGAAAGTCCCAGCTCTTGCTGCCGGTTACAGCGTCAAAGCAAAGCACATCTCCACCAAACGTTCCTATAAAAACATATCCGCCGGAGACCGCTGGAGAAGAAAACGCGCCACCCTCCACGGTAACCTGTTTAAGCACTGCGCCGCCAGCGACACGCGAGGCTAACGTACCTATAGCAGCGGGTACCTCATCACGCTCCTCTTCCCGGTAAGCAGCGTCTATGGTGCTTACCAGTAGAAAAAAAATAGCACCTATCATTAAAACTGCTTTTGTCAGGTGCTTTACATTCATACTGCCCTCCCAATGGTTTATAACAGATTGGTTCACGCAGGTCAGCATCGTATAATTAAAAAAAATATGATGCTAAATAATATCACAGCTGGAAATGACTGTAAATAACTATAAAAAATAATTTTTTTGATTTATAATGCAGCAGTTTACTTCTTTTTTATTTTAAAACATTTTTATAGCTCACCCTCAATATACTGAAACAGACGCCGATAATTATTTAAACAAGCAAATTATTTTATTGTTGTGCATTAATTTTGATGACGTCGTAAAAAGTTGAAAAACGAACAATTTGTCATTGCGAGCGAGCGCGGCAATCTCACAAATTTATGAAATTCCATGGGATTGCTTCGTCGTTTCACTCCTCGCAATGACAGTAGGGGACTTTTTACGACTTTGTCAACTTTACGGAGATATGCAGGAAGGCTGAATTAACAGTTCATGTTTTTAAGGAGAGGTCGGTATGGGAACAGACAATACTATCTTTTTAGAAGTAATCGAGTGGCTTGACCAGACCGGGAAAGAAATTGTTCACCGCATTCCTGAAAACGGCTCAGGAGAGATAAAATTCGGTGCCCAGCTTACGGTACGGGAAAGCCAGGCCGCGGTATTTTTCTATAATGGAAAAGCTTATGACGCTTTCGGGGCGGGCCGGCACACGCTTAAAACCGCCAACCTGCCTATCCTCACCAAGATATTGAGCATTCCCTGGGGGATGACGAGTCCCCTGCGGGCAGAGGTCTATTTTGTTAATATGCGGGTGTTCCCCAATCTCAAGTGGGGAACTAAAGACCCGGTCGCGTTTAAAGACTCCGAGCTCGGGCTCATCCGCCTCAGGGCCTTCGGTGTATTTAATATAAAAGTAGTGCAGCCGGTGCTGCTCATAAACAGGCTGGTTGGGACTCAGGGTGTCTATGCAACTGAAGAAATCAGCGAATATTTGAACCAGGTTATTATCTCCCGGTTCAATGACTACCTGGGAGAGAACCTGGATACGATATTCAACCTTCCCGGCACCTATGATGCTATCTCAGAGGGGCTGAAAAAGCGGCTGGCAGAAGAGTTAAGCCACCGACCTCTATATCACCTCCATTACGCCGCCGCAGGAGGTACAGAAGGCAATAGATGACAAGAGCCGCCTCGGCATGTTTGATGACATGAACAAGCTCATGCAGATGAAAGCTGCCATGGCGATTGAAAAAGCCTCTGAGATTCAGGGCGAGGCCGGCTCAGGTCTCGGCCTGGGCCTGGGTGTCATGATGCCGGCTATGTTTTCCGAAGCGCTGCGCGGCACCCAGCAGCAGGCACAGCAGGCAGCAGCCTGTCCTGAATGCACCCATGCCATTCCCCGGGATGCCGCCTTCTGCCCGTACTGCGGCCATCACCAGGTAGTGTTTCAGCAGTGCACCCAGTGCGGAAAAAACCTGACGCCCAAAGCCAGGTTCTGCCCCCAGTGCGGCAAACAGACCGATGAAAAACCCCAGCCGCGAAAATGCCGGAAATGCGGAACAGGAAATTTATCAAATTCTACCTACTGCAACCAGTGCGGCGAAAAACTGTAAAAATTACGTGACCCGTCCACCCTCCGCAGTGTTAAAAAACAAACGTATTGGTGGTTGCTAAGTATACCTTTGAACTTGGTCTGGCCACACTTTTCGGTGCTACCTGCCCTCCGCACGAAGCGTGCTTCGGAAGGCGGGCGGAGGACGGGTG
>JAPLIX010000073.1 GCA_026388865.1 Pseudomonadota bacterium
AGTTCAGGCACATAAAAATTAAAAGAAAAATTTGAGAGGACCTCTAATAATTCCCCGTCTGTCACTCCCGCGAAAGCGGGAGTCCAGTAATTACAATTGGTTCTAGATTCCCGTTTTAACGGGAATGACATTTTTAGAGGTAGCCTTGAATTTGTTTTTAAAATAGCGGTATACATATAGCGAGAATCACCATGAGAGGCAAACCAAAGGGTTCCGTCCCGCGGCAATGCCTCTTTTTTTATGCTCGCTTAATTAATTAACCCCAGGGCTCGACTCAGCTTCGTTTGGGAGAGAGTTTTATCACCAGTTGTGCATCAAGAGCGTCAGCAATCTTTTTCAAGGTCTCAACAGAAGCTTTCCTGAACCCTCCTCGTTCAAGTCTGGAAAGTGCCGGCTGTTTTGTCCCTATTTTTGCGGCAAGTTCTTTTTGCGTTATTCCTGCCTTTTCTCTCATGCGAATCATGCTCTCCAAAAGCATAAATTCCTGATCAAGGTCTTTCCAGGCCATTTTAAACTCGGGGTTCTTCATTTGTTCCGCGGAGTATTCTTTTAAAGTCCTTCCTCTCATTGTTTATCTCCATATCGTCAGTATGGTCAACATCTTAATGTTGCCGGCTGTGTGACCGCTGCCGCATAATTTCAAACAGCACCACTGCCCCCGCCACTGAAGCATTGAGGGAATCAAGCTCGCCTTGCATGGGTATGGAGATAGAGAAATCGCATTTTTTTGAAATCAGCTGCCGCATGCCCTTTCCCTCGCCGCCGACCACAAGCGCCATATCAAGATTGAAATCAAATTCATAGAGACTCTTTTCTGCCCGTGGTGTGGTTCCTACTATCCACACCCCTTCTTTTTTTAATATCTCAACCGTCGCGGCAATATTTACCACCTGGCACAGCGGCAGGTGTTCGACTGCGCCTGATGAGGCTTTTGCCACAGCACTGGTAATTGAAACTGAGCGGTCTTTGGGGAATATGACCGCCGTTGCCCCGCAGCAGTAGGCAGTTCGTATGAGAGAGCCGAAGTTCTGGGGGTCCTGGATGGAATCAAGGATGAGAAACAGCGCTTTTTCACCCTGGCTTTTCCACAAAGCAATCACGTCCTCTAAAGCCGCAAGCAATAGCGGCTCCACTTCTGCCACCACTCCCTGATGCTGCTCTGACCTGCACATCTGGGCTAACTCTTTAATGGTAACAAGGGCGGTGTTGATTTTTGCTGCTCTGGCCAGCGAGACAATCTGCGTAAAGTCTTCTCGTCCGCTTTCACGGGAGATAAACAGGCGATGAAACGCGCGGGGACGTTTCTTTAGCGCCTCAAGTACTGGATGGATGCCATAAAGGGTGAGCATATGAAATAGAGAGGACAGAGCACGGAAGACAGAGGTCAGAGGACAGAAGGCAGAAAAACAGATATTTTTAGTCTGTGTTCTGTTCTCTGTCTTCTTTAGTCTTTCATCAGTTGTCTGTCATCTTCTGTCTGTTGCCTGTTCCTCAATTTCTTTAATAATATCCTGCACCGCCTTCAGCGGGTCAGGGGCGCCGGTAACCGGCCTTCCAACCACAAGGTAGTCCGCTCCCTTACGGATAGCTTCGCCGGGAGTGAGAACTCTTTTTTGATCGTCTGCCTTTGAAGTGCGGGGCCTGACCCCGGGAGTTACCACCAGAAAATTTTGTCCGCATTCTTTTTTAATCATCTCTATCTCATGGGGCGAGGCTACCACGCCATCCAACCCCGCGGTTTTAGCAAGACAGGCCAGCCGGACCACCTGCTCAGGAACAGCAGCGTTAATCCCCAGCGCTGAGAGATCTGCCGAACTCAAAGATGTCAGAACCGTGACGGCAAGTACCAGCGGCTTCCGCTGCTTCAGCGCCTCTGCTTTCGCCTGAACTGCTGCCGCTGCCTGTTTCATCATCTCCAAGCCGCCTAAAGCGTGGATATTGAACATGAACACTCCGTGCATCATCGCCGCTTCTGCTGCTTTGGCCACGGTATTGGGGATATCGTGGAATTTCAGGTCAAGGAATACCTCACCGCCCAGGGTATGAACCATGTCAATCGCCTGCGGGCCGTAGCGGGTGAAAAGCTGCTTGCCGATTTTAAACATGCCCACATCACTTTTAAGCAGACCGACCAGTTCCCGGGCCCGTTCCAGCGCGTCAACATCAAGAGCGATGATAATTTTATTTTTCACGCTGCTTTCCATTGTTCAAAACAGTGTCAATAATTGCGTGCGTTTTCTTGCACCGCTCGGCAATAATTATGGAAGTGAGTGCCGTTACCGCATCCTCAAACCGGTCATTGATCACCACATACCGGTACCAGGCCATCGTCTGGATTTCGTTCTGGGCCCGCTTAAGCCTCCTGCTTAAACTTTCCGTGTCCTCAGTGCCCCGCTCCATGGGCCTCTTCTTCAGTTCATCGAGCGTCGGGGGCAGGATCAGAATGGTGGCGGCGTCTGGATACTTTTCAGTAAGCTGCCGGGCGCCCCGCTCATCTATATCAAAGAGAATATCAGCGCCTCCGGCAAAAAGCCGCTGGATCGTGTCGACCGCCGTGCCATAACAGTTCCCGTAAATTTTGGTCCACTCAGCCATCTTCTGCTGCGCGATATGTTGCTGGAATTCATCCTGAGAAATAAAATAGTAGTCACTGCCCGGTGTTTCTCCGGGCCGGGCAGCGCGGGTGGTGTGGGAGATGGAAAAGCTGAGGCTCGGCACCCTGCGGAGTACCTCGTTGCACAGGGAGGTCTTGCCGGTGCCGGATGGCGCGGATACAATAAAAAGAAGGGGGGCTTGCTGACTGGTATGAACGGCTCTGCTACTCATCGTTTATGCCTTCACT
The DNA here is from genome assembly GCA_026388865.1 of Pseudomonadota bacterium. GTDB lineage: Bacteria > Desulfobacterota > WTBG01 > CAIYCZ01 > CAIYCZ01 > JAPLIX01. The sequence continues at coordinate 2,843 of JAPLIX010000073.1, forward strand.
CGAAAAACACCGGGCCAGGGTCTCAGCCGGCACGCCTGCGAGAATCACCTGTTTGCTGTTCATTACAGTATATTCTGCACCTGCTCCCTGATTTTCTCCAGCTCATTCTTCATGAGCACCACGGTATGTGAAATCTGCGAGTCGCTTGCCTTGGAGCCGATGGTATTTACCTCCCGGTTAAGCTCCTGAATCAGGAAGTCAAGCTTCCTTCCCCCCGGCTCAGACGATTCAAGCCATTGCTCAAACTGTTTCAGATGGCTCTGGGCCCTGATCAGCTCTTCAGTAATATCGCTCTTATCAGCAATATAAGCTATTTCCTGGGCCATGCGCGCCTCGTCAAGCTCAACTCCCTCGCACCATTTGCTGATGCGCTCCCGCAGGGCCTGCTGCCGTGCTGCCAGGGTCCGGGGGAACTGGGTCTCAATGGCGCAAATCCCCTGGCGAATGGTGTCAAGCCGGGCACGCATATCGTTTGTTATTTCTCCGCCCTCCGCTTCCTGCATCTGCTGCAGGCCGTCCAGGGCCTGCTCAAAAGCACTCCGCAGCGTGCCCCAGTCTTGCTGGGTTTCCGGGGTCTCTTTCTCCGGTGCTATAATGTCTTTAAAGGACAGAATAGTTGCCAGGCTTATCTCCTCCGCCAGCCCGAACTCCTGCTTTAAGGACTCAAGCATGGTATGGACTGTTCTGGCCAGAGGGAGGTTGATGGTGAAATTGCAGGTATCCTCACCGTTACTGTCAAACTGTACGGTAACATCTATTTTCCCCCGCGCGGCGCGGGAACTTACGTATTTTTTCACTTCAGCTTCCAGCGGAGAAAAGCGCCGGGGGAGCTTCAGGGAAATATCGCAGAAGCGGTGATTGGTGGAGCGGATTTCAATTATAACTTTTCTGCCATCAAGCAGGGTCTCTCCCCGGCCATAGCCGGTCATGCTTTTTATCATGGGGTCCTCTTTCTTATCACTACAGCCCGGGCGGCATGCATTTTTATTTCTATGGCTTCGGCACGTCTTCGCTTTTCACTGCCCGCCATTGAGCGAGATAATTACTGCGTATGGTGTTGAGAAGCTGTATCATCTCCGCTGACCCGTAATCAGGAAACGTCCATTCAAGTGCCTGAAATGACTGCGCCCGGAATATGAGGGTGAGGTCAGCATACACGCCGTCACGCAGGTACGGCCGGTGGCTAAACCCTTTGCAGGTTGCAAGAATTACGTGTGACAGGGCAATGTATCCGGGGTCAATATTGATCCTGCGCTTCTCCTGCTCATCGGCACAGGCATTCTCCAGGGCATTGGTTGCAAGCTTTATCTCCGGCAGTGTATCCGGCGCTATCAGATTTTGAAAACTGACCAGGCGGCGCCGGAGATCAGCTCCCATCTCGGATTCGTAGTACCGGGTATAGCGAAACGGCAGGAGCTCGCTCATAAAATCAAGCGGGCCAAACCTGCTGCTGAGGTCTGTACAGACCTCAGCAATGAGCCGGGGATGAGCAGATAAAAGGCTCATGATGAGCTTTACCGGATGTGGCGGTTGGGGTATGCTCACAGACGGGACAGCCCGCTGTTCTGAATCCGGGTTTGCAGCTCACTGAGCTCCACCGTTGTTGTACCCAGGTGGCTGACCGCAATGCCTGCCGCAACATTTGCTATCCGGGCAGCTTCCTCCCAGGAGGCGCCGGCGCTCTGCGCAAGGACCAGCGAGCTTATCACGGTATCTCCGGCCCCGGTAACATCATAGACCTCAAGAGCTGCGGTGGGGATGGAGACCACATGGCCTTCCCGGTCTACCAGCGACATGCCCTGCTCTCCCATCTTAATAAGCACATACTCGCACGCAAGGGCTTTTAATATGTATCGGGCCGCAGCCAGTACATCTTCGGGGCTTTCTATCTCATGCCGGGCAAATGCCCGGGCCTCTTTGATGTTGGGCACAACAATGGTAACTTTTTTAAAATGCTTGAAGTTGCTGAACTTGGGGTCAACAGCCACCACAATCCCCGCGCGCACGGCGCAGGCTATGATCTCGCGCAGCAGCGGCTCGGTGATAAGCCCCTTTTCATAATCAGAAATAACCAGTGCGTGCACCGAGGTGAGCTTGCCTTTTATATAGTCTATGATCTTCTGCCGGCTCTGCCGTGAGATCGGCGTCCGGTCCTCCCGGTCAAGACGGACCACCTGCTGCTTCTGGGCAATAATGCGCGTCTTGACGGTTGTCAGCCTGCCGGGCTCAACCACCATGCCCTCTATCTCGGCACCACACGCATGCAGCTGTTTCTTAATAGTGTCTCCCGGTTCATCATCGCCGACAATACCGCACATAAAAATATTTTTACCGCCCAGCGAGCTCAGGTTATTAAACACATTTGCCGCCCCCCCCAGCCGCCGGTCAGCTTTGCGGTTGAAAATACTTACTACCGGGATGGGTGCCTCCGGGGATATGCGCTCGATGGAACCTTCAATATATTCATCGAGCATGATATCGCCGATGACGAGAATGCTTACCTCGGGAAATTTCTTGACGATAGAAAGAGCCCTGTTTTTATTCATGCTGATTCTGCTCTCACCAGTACTTATTTTCTGCGCTGTCCCTTTTGCTCCGCGCCATACCTCCGGCGGGCCCCAATCAATCGTACGATATGAGAGAAAAGACGCTATATTTTTTAAGAAGCTGTTCTCCCGGCAAATCGGCAAGGTGAATGATAAAAGCGCATTCCACCACTTCTCCGCCTGCCTTCTCCACCAGTTCGCAGGCTGCCTTCATGGTGCCGCCGGTTGCCAGCAGATCATCTACCAGCAGCACCCGCGCCCCCCGTGCAATTGCGTCCGTGTGCATCTCGACACGGTCCGTCCCGTATTCCAGGGAATAGGAAACAGAGAGCTTCTCTGCCGGCAGTTTCCCCGGCTTGCGGATGGGCACAAAGCCTTTCTTCAGCTGGTAGGCGATGGCGCCGCCAATAATAAATCCTCGTGACTCGATTCCGGCAACCACATCCACGGCCCGGTCCTGGTAGCGCCGGGTTAACTGATCTACCACATAGGTAAACCCTGCAGCATCGCTCAGCAGGGTGGTGATATCGCGAAACAGAATGCCTGCTTTGGGGAAATCCGGAATACTCCTAATCTTCTGTTTTAAATCCATGGGTGACTCCTTGCTGTTCAATACCCATTGCTAAAATTAAGCACAGAGTACACTGGTAAAATTATTACAAACTGTCAGCGATCTAAGAAGTAGTGCTGAGTGCTGAGTAACGAGTGCTGAGTTTTCTGTCTTCTGTCTTCTATTCTTACAGCACTGAACTCTTCACCGCCTCCCTGCAGGGGCAGCTGTCATAAGTAATTTCAGGCAGTGCGGCAAACAGCAGCTTCTTGACATGTTCCGCATTCTGCTTCATGGTCCGCGCAATCATTTCCCAGGTAACCGGCGCTTCGCTTTCGTGCCAGCAGTCATAATCGGTGCTCATGGCAATAGTGGCATAGCAGATTCCCGCTTCCCGCGCCAGCACCACTTCAGGCACCGTGCTCATGTTGATAATATCAGCCCCCCACAGCCGGAACATCCTGCTTTCAGCCCTGGTGGAAAAGCGCGGGCCTTCGATGGTAATGATGGTTCCCTGCTGGTGGTGTTTCAGGGAAAGCTGTTTGGAAAGTTTCCCCAGGAGCGAGCGCAGTTTTTCACAGAACGGATCTGCCATGGGAATGTGGCACACCTCCTGCCCTTCATAGAAGGTCGATTTTCTCTGGGTAGTGCGGTCAATAAACTGATCGGGAAACACCAGGTCTCCCGGGGCAATCTCTTCCCGGAGCGATCCTACGGCAGTGATGGCAAGAATATGGGTAACCCCAAACTCCTTCAGTGCCCAGATATTCGCCCGGAAATTGACCAGCGTGGGATAGATGCTGTGTGCTGCGCCGTGCCGCGGAATAATCGCCACCTGAACAGTGCCGCAGGTGCCGAGCGTTACCAGGTCTGATGGTGCGCCGAAGGGTGTATGAACTTTTTTTCTGGTTATATTTTTCAGAATATCAGGACTGTCAAAACCGGTTCCGCCTATAATGCCGACTGTTACCATCCCCACTCTCCTCTATCCTGACAGAGTATATTAAAATTTAACCACAGAGGACACCCGTCCTCCAAAGCACTGCCTGCCCTCCGCACGAAGCGTGCTTCGGAAGGCGGGCGGAGGGTGGACTGAGAATTTTTTCACCATGCGATACATAGTGCTCTTCATTCCCCTCTGTGCCCTGAAACATTAGTCTCTTTTTTCCTCTTTTAAATTTTGCTTCAATACCCTGCATCAGCAGACTAACTTTTCTCCCAGCCCTTCGAGACTATCAGTACGGCTATCCTGTTATGCTGTAGAATAAGATATGATGTGGGCGACTATTTCCGTTTCCGGTCATTATATTAGAGGCCACAGAGAATCCCTCTGTGATCTCTGTGTTTCCATGTTTTTTCTGACATCTCAGATAGAGATGAGTTTTACCAGGACCTCTGGAAGGATTAATGCAGAATTCTTCGACCCTCTTCATTAATATATTTAACTGCCGTGACTTTATTGCCGGATTCATTAAACGAGAACTCATCCATAAGAGATTTTACAATAAACAGCCCGCGCTTGGTGGGCGGTGCGTAATGCCCGGCAGAGAGAGCCGTCACTATCTTTTGATGGTAAAA
>JAPLIX010000362.1 GCA_026388865.1 Pseudomonadota bacterium
CTCAGGGAAATGCAGACGAGCGCACAAAACATTTGAGAACAATAGAGTAACAATAACTCTCCATACCGTTACCATCACCCAAATCCGGCAGCCGGTTGTCATAGCGGATTTGGGTTTTTAATTGCGTACCGCGACACTGAATAAAAAAAGAGCATGGAAAAAACAGGCGTGAAGGATAAAAAATCTCCCGCCCCTATTGAAAAGCGCATTCAGGAATTAATAGACCAGTGCCGGGGAATCCCTCCCGGCGAGGTTATGCAGCTGCTCCGGAAGGCACAACACAATCCCGCGCTGGATGTTGAAAAGGAGCTGGAAAAGCTGTTCAGGAAATATAAAACAGAGAACAGTGAATAGTGAACAGCAACTCAGGTAAAAGACAATAGTTAAAATTAGAGTACTATTCACTAACGACTATTCACTCAATACTGCTTGTGCCATGAGCATTAACATTCGTATTTTCTCCGACTACATCTGACCATTCTGTTACATCGGCAAAGGTATTGTCGAAACGCTGAAGAAAGAGTTCCCCCTTGTTGATGAGTGGGTGAGCAGTGAAATCCACCCGGAAACACCTCCTGCAGGAGTCCTCCTTACGGTGCGCCTGCCGGGTCTTGACTGGGAAGGGATGTATCAGAACCTGCGCCGCACCGGAGCGCACTATGGCATTACGTTTGGCGCGGTAACCCTGCTTTCCAATTCCCGCCTGGCTCTGGAGGCAAGTGAATATGCACGTGACCACGGCAGCTTTGAAGAATTCCACGAAAAAGTCTTCCAGGCGTATTTTACGGAGGTAAAAGATATCGGCAGGATGGATGTCATAATGGATGTAGCCCGTTCAGCCGGTCTCGATACGGAAGGGTTAACGGCTGCCCTGCAGGAGGGCCGCTACCGGGCAAAATTGCAGAAAGCGCAGCAGGAAAGTCAACGCCAGGATATAACCGGCGTGCCGACATTTATTATTGATGAAAGATATAAGATTGTGGGGGCACAGCCTCTGGAGGTTTTCCGGGACACCCTGTGCAGCCTGGGAAAGAAGTAAAAAGGGTCAAGACAGATTCCCTGACCCTTGCCCCTATATTTTCCCTTGTACTATTATAAATTTACTGATATATTTAAATAACCACAGAGCCAGCATGTCCCTGTGGTTTAATTTTGATGGATATACAGGAGCAGCAGAAAGACTATGGCTCGTATAACGATTGAAGATTGTTTAAAAAGAGTAAACAACCGCTTTTTAATTGTACAGATGGCTAACCTGAGGATAAAGCAGCACCTCAGAGGTTCAAAGCCGCTGGTCAACGCTCCGGAAAATAAAACCGTGGTTGTTGCGCTGCGGGAGATTGCCGCCGGAAAGGTCCGCCTGGATGAGAAGACCAAGCACCGGCTGAATGAAGAACAAGAAAACACCCTGGATGCCGAGTAGCTATACTATTGCATGGAATTTCAGTATGGTGAACCGGCACGCTCATACCTGCCTGTTGCATCCCCCCCACATTATTAATTAATTCACAACTAAGGGTGTGTAGATCTCTTCTCCTGTTTATTGCTAAAAAGGAGAAGGAAATAATGGGCGCTGTTGTCCCTACTTTTGCGCGCGCCTTGCATCCGGATGTTTTTGACCAGCCTGTGAAAAAACTACTTTTTCAACAACCTGTTAGACTGGCCGGGTTGCGACCCAGATGGTATGCCGCCCTCCCTTGCCACCGCCTCGCGCACTGACGGTTTTCTCCTGAACCCTGAAGCCGGCATTGCGGAGCCGAAGGCTAAAGGCGCTGTCGGGAGCCGCTGACCACACGGTCAAAACGCCCTGACGTCTCAAGGCCATGTAGATAACCGACAGGCCAATGTCACTATACAGCCAGTCATTGCTTTTCTGCGTCATGCTCTGGGGATTGTTGTCAACATCAAGCATAACGGCATCAAAGCCTTCCTGCCCGTTCTTCAGCAGGACACAGACGTCGTGCTCCTGCACAGCAACACGGTTGTCGTCAAGCGGATGGCCGGCCAATTCCCCAAGAACGCCGCGGTTCCACCGCACCACCGCCGGCACCAGTTCGGCAACGATTACTCTGGCGTCGTCCCGCAGGACTGACAGGGCTGCGGCCAGCGTATACCCCATGCCCAGCCCCCCGACAAGCACCCGGGCATTGGCGCGACCCGCGATGGGCGTGCATGCAAGCTCGGCAAGCACTGCCTCAGAGCCGTGCATGCGGCTGCTCATAAGCTCCTTTCCATCTAAAGAGATGAAAAAATCATCGCCGCGCTGGTAAAGCTGAAGCTCGCCGCTTTTGTCCGGGGTCAGCGCACTGTCAAGAAGCTTTCGGGGTATCATAAGGGCCTTCTTTTATTGTTCTGAGAAAAATAAGGTCAGCGCCCGGATTTAAACTGCGCTGCGGCAGTCAGAACGGGCACAAACAAAAAAGAGACTATCCGGTTGTTGAAAAAGTGGTTTTTTCACAGGCTGGTCAAAAATATTCAAATGCAAGGCGCGCGAAATCACGAGGAATGAGGCGTACTGTGCGGTACGTCGCAATGACGAGGGATGAGCGCAACGCTGCAGATGGGTGTTTTTCAACAGCCTGTTAGTCATCCCGGCTAATCTCTTGTGGTTTATCTGAAGGAGACGACGAGGCTCTAATGTGCTGCCCCGATCTATTTTTATATTATATTGGTAAACAGCTCTCGTTATTCTTAAGCCGCTTTGAAACGGCCTGCAATAGCGGTTTTTCTGATGGAAGGGTTTGCGGACGTCAGCGTTTTTCGGTTTTTCCCTTGCGGGCTTTTAAGAGTGCTGCGCCCATAGTGCCGGGGGATCCGGATTTCCCGGCGGGCTGCTTTTCCACATACTGCCTGAAATCATCTTCCTCCTGCTCCTGCGGGCTCGCGCTTGCAAAGGCAAGCGACAGCCGCTTGCTTTCCGTATCGATCTTGATTACCCGCACCTCTATTGCCTGGCCTTCGGCGAGCACCTCGCGCGGATGATTGATGCGCTTGCCTTGGCCAAGCTGTGAAATATGAATAAGGCCGTCAATGCCGGGCGCAAGCGTCACAAAAGCGCCGAACGGGGCGAGGTGCGCCACTGTGCCGGTGTGACAGGATTCTTCCGGGAACCGGGCGCGCAGCTGCAACCAGGGATCAGGCAGCGCGGCCTTCAGGCTGACGGAGATCCTGTTTTTCTCCCAGTCAAGCTCCATCACTTTCACCTCTAACTCCTGCCCAGGGGAAAGCGCGCTGTTTAAATCTTCGATTCTGCTCCAGCCGACCTCTGATATGGGCAGCAGGGCCTCGACGCCGCCGATATCGACAAAAGCGCCGAAGGGTCTCAAGGATATGACAGTACCTTTAAGGACCATATCTTTTTGTAAGGTCTTTTACAGCTCTTCCCGGATGCGCTCCCGCTCCTCTTCAAGCACCCTTCTGTTTGACAGCACGAGCGAGCGGCCGTTGTCGCGGTATTCCGTTATGTTGAACAGCAGTTTTTTACCGATTACGTCCTGCGGATTGTCAGCGCGGCGAAGGCCCATCTGCGAAAACGGGCAGAAGCCGCGAACAGAGCCGGCAATCTTTATTTCATAGCCGCCCTTGATTTCCTTCTCCGCGACACCCTCAACCGGAATCCGGCTGTGAAAGGCGTCTTCAAGAAACTGGCTGCCGGCAGCGCCGCCGCTGACCCTGGTGGTAAAAACTCTTTCATTATTTTCTGATGACAGGAAGTAGGCGCTCACCCTGTCGCCTTCCGCAACGGTGAGGTTTCCGTTGGCATCGAGCAGCTCTTTTCTGTCAAGGCAGCCTTCGCTTTTGTCGCCGAGGTCGAGAAACACCCATTCATCGGTTATCTTGACGATGACCGCTTCGACTTTCTGCCCCGGTTCGAGGTGTGTGGGTTTTTTAAAGCTCTGCTCAAACAGCTCGGCAAAGCTCTTGTCGCCGGTTTCTTCCATATTTTCCTCCTTCTTCATGGCCCTTCTTCAGAATGCTGGATGCGCGGTTACCATATTCAATGGTCAGTTATTTATATAATATAACAGCTGTGCATACTAATCGGTTGTTAAAAAAGTGTTTTTTCACAGGCTGGTCAAAAACATCCGGATGCAAGGCGCACGAAATCCTGAGGAATGAGGCGTACTTTCCGGTACGTCGCAATGACGAGGGATGAGTGCAACGCAGCAGATGGGTGTTTTTCAACGGCCTGCTAAAGCAAAAGAGAGTTAGTCAAATCAGAAGACCAACTCTCTATCCATATATTCAACTGGCTTAATTTTCTGGCGCGCACAGCCCGACTCGAACGGGCGACCTGCGGATTTGAAGGGTGAACCTTCGAGTTTCCTTAACTCCTCAACTTTTAGTAACTATTTCATAAAGCAGGGTTTATTGCAATAGTAAATTTTGGGAGATTTTTTATATAGTCTACTTACTGGTGAATTTTGGAATGACTTTCTCACACGGATTCTCATACAGAAAGCTGGGTGTACTTTAGAATTTTACATAAACATCTCAGCGTCTGAAACGCATTATTGAACAACCCAGACCTGCTGCTGCGTCCAGTATCCCGGACCACCCGGTCTTTCCTCCCAATGTCCCAGCACCCATACATCACGTCCCTTGTCGTAATACTGATCAACCCAGTACCGCTGGCTACCTGGCACCCAGATCTGTTGCGTCTCCCAGTGGCCGCTCGGGGCATAGTAAGTTGGAGCATAGTAAACAGGAGCAGGTGCATAGTAGACAGGTGCAGGAGCATAATAAACCGGAGCATAGCCATAACCGTAGTAGGGATCGCCATAGCCATAATAAGGATATCCTCCCAGGTTTATTCCAACTGCCCAGCTGTTATAACCGTAGCCACCATAGTAACCTCCACCATGACCGTAACCTCCATGGCCACCATAGTATCCACCGCCTCTATACCCACCGCCTCCATAGTGTCCACCTCCACCATGACCGTAACCCCCACCCCCATGGCCTCCAGAGTATCCACCACCTCTATACCCACCCCCAGCGCTGACAATAGTAGCTAGTGAAAGACATAAAACAAAGATTATAAACGATACTAATTTTTTCATCAGCCTATCCTCCTTATATATGAATTCCCAATATGTAAAATGAGAACCCTTTTTTATTTAATCATTATACCCCTTCTATTTCCATCATCCTATAATATTATAGCACATTTTTTGGATTATAGTCCCTGCCCTCAATCCCAAATTCCCTTAAAACGTAATCATCTCTTTAAAACTGTTTACATATTCTGCTGTGGATTTGATGTGGGGAGCAATCTCCTGCAATTTTGCGTATGGCAGTGTATAGGTGAGTTCGCTTTCCTCAAGCCCTGCAAACATTCTCCAAGCTGTGTCGCTGGTGGAAAATGTCGGCTGC
>JAPLIX010000178.1:0-1599 GCA_026388865.1 Pseudomonadota bacterium
CAATTATAAAAATAAAAAAAATGCTCTATGAGGATAAGTTTACCATTGCCGGGGCAAAGCTAAAACTGAAAGACTCAAACATTCAGGAGAAAGAGAAGCAGTTACCCCTCGGCTTTGTACCGCATAAATACAGGGAGGTATTAAAAGAGATAAAGGAAGAGATCCAGCAGATGCGGGATTCCCTGATAAGCGGTGTTTCATAACCATAATGGTTTTTTAATAAAAATGTTTTGAAACCCCGCCATACAGTAATTTGGGAGAGGAATGTGTTGACATGGATATAAAGGATAAACGTTTAGTTGAGCATATGGAATTAGCAGAACAGGAAAAATATGTAAAAGATATTTCCGGTCTTTTGCCTGACGGTCAAAACAAATTAGAGGAATGTGAGATTACTCACAAGCCGATTAATTTACTGAAAAGGTTAAAACAGAAACCAGTTGATGAAAGCAAAAAAAAGTAAGTCTCTGATCTCACGTCGCACCAAGGTACAGCGCAAGGTTCGCACCAGGAAAAAAAGCAGCACTTCCGCAGCAGCCAAAACCAAGACAAAGCAGAAACCAGCAAAAAAACAGGTCAGAGCAATAAAAAAGCCGCCAAACAAACCCGCTCGTAAAGCGATGGTAATACCGATGCGTAAATATTATATCACCATCAGCGGAGAAAAAGTATCGCTCGATAATGAAATTATCAGAAAATATAATCTTAAGGCAGGCGATCTACTGCCCTTTAGTGGACACCGGGTTTTTGTTGAAAAATAGAAGCACCCCACCGTCGAGCTGCATTCCGGCAGTTATGATAATTGCGCTTTTACTGTTCTCTCTGTTTTCTCTGCCCTTTTCAGCTATCCCCGCATATGCTATTCAGCCCGCATTTATCAAAGGCACCATATTTAACACGTTTAGCAGTACTCTGGTAACAGGTGCAACCATTGCAACGGCAAATGGAGTTTCAACCGCCTCGTCAAACGGTGCGTATGTGTTACGCGTTCCTCCCAGTATCTATACGTTAATCGCAACTGCGCCTGACTCTTCGGCAAATCTCTTATCAGGTATTCCTGCTACTCCCGGAAACATTGCACAGGTCAATTTCGGCATTACACCCGCTTCCACCCCGGTTGGCTATGTTGACGGTCATATAGTTAGCTCTTCTAACGGAGAGGGTATTCAGGGGACACTGATCACAACGGACCTTGGTGGTGCAACCATTTCAAGCGGCAGGGACGGCAGTTTCAGGTTGTCTTCCCCCTCAGGCGTGGTTACCATTACTTTTTCTGCAGACGGGTTTACCAGTAAACAAGTAACAAAATATACCATATACCCCTATGTTACAACCAATCTTAATGTTGAACTCAATACAGCTTCTGCTGCTCGCATCGCGGTTAAAGGTATCATAAAGGATGCCTGCACCGGCATACGGATAAATGACGCTATTATTCTTTCAAATGCCGGCGAAATCTCCGCTAGCAGTGATGGATTCTATTCCATAGATACCCCTCTTGGACTGTCTACCCTAATCGTCAGCGCTGATGGTTATCAGTTCAGCAGTCAAACTTTTTTTCTCAGCCCTTTTTCTGTAATAACCTACGATTTCCCTCTC
>JAPLIX010000178.1:1606-2491 GCA_026388865.1 Pseudomonadota bacterium
CTCATCCGGGGGTTAATTACCAACAGTGATACCGGAGCTGCGCTATCAGGTGTGCGCGTAGAGGCGGATAATGGCGCAGCCAGTTTCAGCACTAAAGACGGAACCTATAAATTATACTCGAGCATCTGTACGACTACTCTGTTTGCCTCACGGAAAGGTTTGGTTCCGGTATTGAAATCCGTATCAATAGGTAAGGGGACGGTGACCACTCTCAATTTTTCAATGCAGCCCCTTGGTACTATTTCAGGTTTCATCCGGGACAGCCATAACGGCTGTGGCATTAAGGGAGCCATAGTAGCCCTGAAGGAAGATCCTGCAGTTTCCTGCATCAGCTCTTCTGATGGCAGGTATATGCTGCAAGATATCGAGCCCGGCAGCCATACCGTCAACGTGTCGCACCCTTGTTACCTCTCCGGAGCACAAGCTGATCTTGTCGTGTCTGGTGATAACATACTGGAGCAGGATGTTTTACTTGAAGCTGCTGGCATTGGAACTGTTCACGGAGCAGTACACAATATCTTTACCGGGAAGCCAATTGAAGCCGTTGAAGTCAGCACCGGCTATGGTGCGCTATCTACAACAGATACAGAGGGATTCTATACTTTGGATCTTCCGCTCTGCAGAACTGACATTACTATTGAAGCACCCGGTTATCTTTCATGTACAAGAAAAAATATCAACCCTGCGGTTGATGCTTCCTTAGAACTGAATGCGGCCCTTATCCCCTGGCCTTTTCACATTTTCATGAGCCAGGAGCCTGATACCTGCAGGGATTAGAACCGTCTACCACCGTCTTGAGACATAACAGGGGAAGCATGGAATCACTGCTTGAAATAATAAAGGAAGAAGAGTTTCTGGGCATTGCACAAAAAGCAGCCCGTAAAA
>JAPLIX010000445.1 GCA_026388865.1 Pseudomonadota bacterium
CTACGGGGTAAAAATGATCGGCGCCAACTACGAGGCGATCCGCAAGGCAGAAGACCGCAACCACTTCAAGGAGGCCATGAAAAAGCTCGGGCTTGATCTCCCCCAGAGCGGCCTTGCCTACACCATGGCAGAAGCCCGCGCTATCGCGGCGGAGCTCGGCTTCCCGCTCATCATCCGGCCGAGTTACACCCTGGGCGGCACCGGCGGCGGCATTACCTATAACATCCGGGAGTTTGAGGACATTGCGGCCCAGGGCCTGCAGAACAGCATGATCAGCGAAATACTGGTGGAGGAGTCGGTCATCGGCTGGAAGGAGTTTGAGCTTGAAGTGATGCGCGACCTGCAGGACAATGTGGTCATCATCTGCTCCATTGAGAATCTCGATCCCATGGGTATCCACACCGGGGACTCCATCACTGTGGCTCCGGCTCAGACCCTCACCGACAAGGAATACCAGGAGATGCGCGATGCCGCCATCGCCATCATCCGCGAAATAGGCGTTGAGACCGGCGGATCCAACATCCAGTTTGCCGTGAACCCGGCCAACGGACGCATGGTGGTGATCGAGATGAATCCCCGGGTCTCGCGCAGCTCAGCCCTTGCCTCCAAGGCTACCGGCTTTCCCATTGCCAAGATGGCGGCAAAGCTCGCCGTGGGCTACACGCTCGATGAAATTCCCAATGATATCACCAAAGAAACGCCGGCATCCTTTGAGCCGTCCATTGATTACTGCGTGGTGAAAATTCCCCGCTTCACCTTTGAAAAATTTCCGGAGACCGATCCGACACTGGGCATCTCCATGAAGTCCGTGGGCGAAACCATGGCCATCGGCAGAACCTTTAAAGAGGCGCTGCAGAAGGGCTTGCGCTCTCTTGAAATCGGCCGCTCCGGGCTCGGGGCGGACGGCAAGGACCCCCGGGTGAGCAACCAGGATGACTGGCTCGCCACGGTCCGGAAAAAGCTTGCCAGCCAGAACTCTGAGCGCATTTTCTATATTCGCCACGCGCTGCAGCTCGGCATGAGCGTTGAAGAAATCCACGCGCTGAGTAAGATTGATCCCTGGTTTCTCTACAACATACAGCAGATTGTGGACACCGAGCAGGAAATAAAAGACGCGGTCGCACGCGCAGAAAGTGGTATCATGGCCCTGGAGGATACCGCATTCCTGCGCCGGGTCAAGGAATACGGGTTCTCCGACCGGCAGCTGGCGCATCTCTGCGGCTCTGATGAGGACAGCGTGCGCCGGCTGCGGCAGCGGGCCGGCATAAAACCCGTATTCAAACTGGTGGACACCTGCGCCGCGGAGTTTGAGGCCTACACCCCGTATTACTATTCAACCTACGAGCGGGAAAATGAGGTCAGAAAAAGCGCCCATAAAAAGATTATGATCCTGGGCGGCGGGCCGAACCGCATCGGCCAGGGAATCGAGTTTGACTACTGCTGCGTGCATGCCTCGTTTGCCCTGAAGGAGCTCGGGTTTGAGACCATCATGGTGAACAGCAACCCGGAAACCGTGAGCACGGACTATGACACCTCAAGCAGGCTCTACTTTGAGCCTTTGACGCTTGAGGATGTGCTCGCTATTGTGGATGAAGAAAATCCCGACGGCGTCATTGTCCAGTTCGGCGGGCAGACGCCGCTCAACCTGGCAGTGCCGCTGGCGCGCTGCGGCGTGCCCATCATCGGCACATCGCCTGACAGCATTGACTGCGCTGAAGACCGGGAGCGGTTTAAAGAAATTCTTGTAAAGCTCGGCCTGCACCAGCCGCCGAACGCCACAGCCCTGTCCGCGGACGAGGCGGTGCGCAAGGCAAAAGAGCTGGGATTTCCGGTACTGGTAAGGCCGTCATACGTTCTGGGCGGCAGGGCCATGCGCATTGTCTATGATGAAGAAACCATACAGCGCTTCATCCATGAGGCCATGCAAGGAAGCGGGCATCCACTCCGGGGACAGCGCCTGCGTGCTGCCGCCCTATTCCCTGCCTGAGCATATTATTGCCATTATCCGCCAGAACACCAATGCCCTGGCCCGTGAGCTGAACGTCATCGGGCTCATGAATATTCAGTTTGCCGTGAAGAACGATACGGTATATATTCTTGAGGTAAATCCCCGGGCATCGCGCACCGTGCCGTTTGTCAGCAAGGCCACCGGCATCCCCTGGGCAAAGATTGCGGCCAAGGTCATGGCGGGCAAGACCCTTGATGAGCTTGGCATAACAAACGAGATTGCCATTACCCACTATGCCGTGAAAGAAGCGGTATTCCCGTTTAACCGCTTCCCCGGCGTCGACACTATTCTGGGCCCGGAGATGAAGTCAACGGGCGAGGTCATGGGCATTGACAAAAATTTTGGCATCGCCTTTATCAAGTCCCAGATTGCCGCAGGCCAGCGCCTGCCGCAGGAGGGAACCGTGCTCATCAGCGTCAACGATAAAGATAAAGAATCTATTGCCGGTATTGCAAAAAAGCTGGAAGCGCTCGGATTCAAACTGCTGGGAACCCGGGGCACTGCCCGGTTTCTCAGTGAGAAGGGAATAGCTGTCAGTCCGGTGGCAAAGCTTGGCGAGGGCCGGCCGAATATTTTAGACCTGATAAAAAATTCAGAGATCAGCCTGGTCATCAATACCCCGTCCGGGAAAGAGGCAGCAGCAGACCAGACCACCATCAGGCGCAGCGCCGTCAGCTACGCCGTCCCCTACATCACCACGGTGCCGGGTGCTGCGGCGGCAGTCAGGGGTATTGCCTCATTGCAGAAGGGCGAGATTGCGGTCAGGACCATACAGGAATACCATGCAGACATTAAATCCTAATACCGAAATTCTAAACGCGAAACAAAGCCAAATGATCAAAATCAAAATTTCAAGCAGCTTGTGTTGCCTGTAGCTTTGTGTTTTGTATTTTGAGTTTGTTTAGGATTTAGATATTCGAATTCAGGATTTATAAGCTGTGTGGCAGAGATAAAAATACATTATTCGAAACAAAAAGCAATGAACCAAAATCCCTATACACCATTCTCAAGAAGTTTGCGGGAAGAGTGCGGCATCTTCGGCATTTACAACCATCCGGATGCCGCAAGCATTACCTACCTTGGACTGTATGCGCTGCAGCACCGTGGCGAAGAGAGCGCCGGCATTGCCGTTTCTGACGGCAAGCGCGTTATCGGCCATAAAGGCATGGGGCTTGCGCCTGAAGTGTTTGACCCTGACATCCTGCAAAAGCTTTCCGGACACCTGGCGGTCGGGCATATCCGCTATTCCACGACCGGGTCTTCCGAACTTAAAAATGCCCAGCCCTTCCTGGTAGAGTACTCTCAGGGCCCGGTAGCTATCGCCCACAACGGCAATCTGGTCAATACCAGGGAACTGAGAAGCAGCCTTGAACAGCGTGGTTCTATTTTCCAATCAACCATGGACAGTGAGGTGATTGTCCACCTGCTGGCCTGCTCGCAGAAACAGGCCATCGAGGACCGGCTCATAGAGGCCCTCGGGCAGGTTACCGGAGCCTACTCGCTCATTTTTCTCCTTAAAGACAAGCTCATCGGCGTCAGAGACCCGAGGGGATTCCGGCCCCTGTGCCTGGGAGCGCTGAACGGCTCTTATGTGCTGGCCTCTGAAACCTGCGCCCTGGACATTATTCAGGCCCACTATATTCGTGACATTGAACCAGGCGAGATTATCATTATAGATGAAGCCGGGATACGGTCGCTCCACCCCTTCCCGAAACAGAAGCATGCGTTCTGCATCTTTGAGTTCATCTATTTTTCACGTCCTGACAGCATGATTTTCAGCAAGGGGGTGTATGCGGCACGCAAGGAACTGGGCAGACAGCTTGCCTATGAGAGCCCGGCTGATGCTGATATCGTCATCCCCATGCCTGATTCGGGAAACTGCGCAGGGCTCGGGTTTTCCGAGGCTTCGGGCATGCCGTTTGAGATGGGCATCATCCGCAATCACTATGTGGGCAGGACCTTTATCCAGCCGGTACAGTCGTTCCGGGACCTCCGGGTCAAGATCAAGCTCAACCCGGTGCGCGAGGTGATAGAGGGCAAACGCATCGTGCTGGTGGAGGATTCCATTGTGCGCGGCACCACCAGCAGAATAAGAATTAAAAACTTCAAAGAAGCCGGCGCCCGCGAAATTCACATGCGCGTCAGCTGCCCGCCCCACCGCTATCCCTGCTTGTACGGCATTGACTTTCCCACCCGCGAGGAGCTGGTAGCTTCCTCCCACACGGAAGAAGAAATACGGCAATTCCTCGGGCTTGAGACACTCAGATACTTGAGCATTGAGGGAATGCTCAAAGCCATGCCCCTGCCGGGCGAAGAATTCTGCCTGGCCTGCTTCACCGGCAACTATCCGACCTGATACTATAGAATTCAGGATAGAGAAGTAAGAATTCAGGATATTTTAGGCGTGGTATAAAAAATAAAAGCAGAAACTTTTACTGGGCCTCTGCCTCTTTCAATTATTAGCTATCATATACATTAAAAAGAAAAAACCTACTCGTTCCATGATGTGGCACCATGACGGCCTGACGAGTTTTGAAGCAATGATTCGCTGGACTGATGCGGAGATGTTTGATGAGACGTAAATTTATTCAGGACGCTGATTTACACAGTTTAGAAGGATTTTAAATTTACACTAACCCCTTCATTAATTGCCACACCCACTCAACCAGGGAAACTCCCATAAAACAGGCAAGCGTCCAATAGGCGTTACTAAGCAACAGGCTGCCGGTCAATATTTTCCAGTCTCTTTTCGATATACCGTTATATACGCCGTGACGCATATAGATCATTGTAATGAATGGATCATATTTTACGGAAAGAAAAAAGAAGATAATTGTGTCACTTTTTCGCATGACCCATTTAGACAGACGTCCTATAAGTTTACTCCCGTCGTATTCTCTCAAAGTCTTAATGGTCTCAATGCCCAGCCAGTCACGTTTACACCAGTCATAAAACTTTATGATAAGCAAACAGGCGAAAAACGACAGGATAGTCATCGATACGCCGCCCTGCAAAATCCCCAACTTGTAGATCACATAAGGGTAAAGCAGGTAATCGAAGCCAATCTCCAGCAGTCGGTTGACAGACAGCCCTATGGCCAGTTCGGCGACTCTCTCACGGTGGATCAGTGCCTTTTGCAGCAGGCGGTATCGGGTGTTTTCAGCTTCCATCGTTCTCACTATTGTTTGACTTTAAATCCCGCAATTCCGGCAACATGATGAGCCGATGCTTTCGCCTGAACACCGGGTTTTTCCAATCATCGCCAGTGATAATTTTTCTGCAACCCATAGAACCGCATTTACACTTGAGCTTGAACCGTGGATTGGAGACCTGTAAACCGTAATCGGTAGTGAGTTCCTCGCCTGCCCGCACATACCGGATCGTTGTGAAATTTCCTTGTTCATCAAAACCCACATTGCCGGAACAATTGTGATTCATATGCCAAAGGAGCGATAGGTAATTTATGTCGTCAGGCCCCCAGAAACCCTCTTCCGTACTTGTGCAATATTTGTCGATCATCCGCATAGTCTGCCTGTCCAGCTTTGCGTACTTCTCCCAGGGATACAACGCCTCGCCGAGGCGCTTGCACAGGCCGATGATTGTTCCCTTTCTGAGGTTTCGTACGGC